>NZ_JASCAE010000085.1:0-168905 GCF_029967975.1 Pseudomonas sp. V98_8 | reverse complement strand
AATACCAACCGAAAACAAGTTGAGGGCTTCACCTCAACCATAGAATCTCCCACAGTTGAAACACATGCCCCTGTGGGAGCGAGCCTGCTCGCGAAAGCGGCATCAGCCGCGATGAAGATTCAGAACCTTGAACCGGGTTTCGACAGAAACTCCAATTCCTCAGCCGTAGACTCACGCCCCAACACCGCATTGCGATGCGGAAACCGTCCAAACTGCGCAATCACCTTCTGATGCCGCTCGGCAAAATCCAGATAATCGGCAAACAATGCCCGATCACTTTCCGGTTGTTGCGCCACCAGTTCGATATGGCGCGAGACGCCTTCGTTCTGCACCGCGAGGTTCTCGCTGTGCTCGAACACCAGAAGGATAAACACTTGCTGAATCGGTGATAACTGCCGGTCAAAATCCGCAGCAATGCCTTGGGCGGCCAGCTTCTGGGCCCGCAGATCACCGGAAAAGGCTTTGGGGGTGTCGCGAAAGATCATGCGGGGGAGTTGATCAAGCAACAGCACCAGTGCCAGCCAACCTTCGGGACATTGCATCCACTCGGTCAATCCGCCGGCCAGTGCCTGCTCGACCTGGTCCCCGAAACGCTCTCGCGCCTCGAGGTCCTGGCTGTCACGCTTGCCGAACCACAACTTGCCCTTGTCAGCCGCGATTGCCCTGGCTTCTTCGGCTGTACCGAACCACCAATCGAGCAACGGCTGCCAGGGCGCGTTCATGGTTTATTCCTTGTGGTAAGCCGTAACGCGTGCGACTTCTTCTTTCGAACCGAGGAACACCGCCACGCGCTGGTGCAGACCTTCAGGCTGGATGTCGAGAATACGTTGGTGACCATCGGTGGACGCGCCGCCCGCCTGTTCCACCAGGAACGACATCGGGTTGGCTTCGTACATCAGGCGCAGTTTGCCCGGCTTGGACGGCTCGCGGCTGTCGCGCGGATACATGAACAAGCCACCGCGGGTCAGGATGCGATGCACGTCGGCGACCATAGCCGCGACCCAACGCATGTTGTAGTTCTTTTTCAACGGGCCTTCGTCGCCTGCCAGCAGCTCGCCAACGTAGCGCTGTACCGGGGCTTCCCAGTGACGCTGGTTGGACGCGTTGATGGCAAATTCCTGGGTCGCTTCAGGAATGGTGATGTTTTCGTGGGTCAGTACGAAGCTGCCCATTTCACGATCCAGGGTGAAACCTTTCACGCCGTCGCCCAGGGTCAGGATCAACATGGTCTGAGGACCATAGATCGCGTAACCGGCGGCCACTTGCTGGGTGCCTGGCTGCAGGAAAGCCTTTTCATTCAAGGGCTCGTTCTGGCTCAGGTATTCGTTCGGGCAACGCAGTACCGAGAAGATAGTGCCGACCGGGGCATTGATGTCGATGTTCGACGAACCGTCCAGCGGGTCGAATACCAGCAGGTACGCGCCTTTCGGGTATTTGCCCGGGATCTGGTAGGCATTGTCCATTTCTTCGGACGCCATGCCGGCCAGGTGACCGCCCCATTCGTTGGCTTCCAGCAGGATCTCGTTGGAGATCACGTCGAGCTTCTTCTGCACTTCGCCCTGGACGTTTTCGGTGCCCATGCTGCCCAGAACGCCACCTAGGGCACCCTTGGACACGGCGTGGTTGATCTCCTTGCAGGCACGCGCCACCACTTCGATCAGGAAGCGCAGATCGGCAGGAGTGTTGTTGCTGCGGGTCTGCTCAATCAAATAGCGACTCAAGGTAACGCGGGACATGGAAGGCTCCGGTGGAATGGGGGACTAAAAACCCGCGCAGTTTAACGCGAGTCGGGGCGCATTTCCTCCTATCAGACGTGATCGGCTGAAGAGAGTTCAGGCGCGGGGTTCAGCGTAGTAGTAAATGGGCTGGATGTGAGCAGGAAAATAGCGGTCAAATCAGCATTTTTATTGACTGATCGACCGCCTTCGCGAGCAGGCTCGCTCCCACATGAAACGCATAACCTGTGGGAGCGAGCCTGCTCGCGAATGGTGCGTAGCGCCAGCCATTCTCAGGTGTTGGCGGGCGGCTTGCGCAGCAGGCTGAATGCCATCGCCGCCAGAAACAAAACCCCAAGCAGCAACACCGCCCACAGGCCAAACTTCTTCCAGTCGGTGCCCACCGCCGCCGGCAGTGTCGAAACAGCCGGCGTTGTCACCCTCCCACCATCAACCGACGCCTGGCCCAACGTCGCCAGCTTAGCCGGGCTGTAATCCGGAATCAGCGTCGCCAACGGCAAACTCGCCGCTTTCACCGTCGCATTACCCAACGCCAACGTATAAGGACCAGGTCCGCGCGCCAGAAAAACCAATTGCGTCGCCCTCACGGCGAACTTCACCGTTGGCGCCTGTGCGCCCAGGCCACCACCGCGCTCGTCCACGGTCAGTTTCAACTGTTGCATGGCTTGCCCCGGCAACTGCAACTCGTTCTGCACCACGTCCTCGCCATTCTGGGTCAGGCGATAGAGCAAGCCACTGCTCAACGGCTGCCACGGAAAGCTGCTGTCGCGCCGTCCAGACAGGATGACCGGCGCCAGGCTGTTAGGTTGACTCAATTCAACCTGCACTCGCTCGACGTTCAGCCCCCTCGGTAATTGCCAGGTGTACTCACCTGCCTTCACGCTATTGCCGTCCAACGCGTGGGACCAGGTCAACGGCAGCGGTAAGCTGCGCACGCTTTGCAGCTGCGCCGATGTCAGTATCGGCGCCGATTGCGGCGAGTCCCACAGCAAGCGCAGATAGCGTGCAGGTTGCCCCGGCAGGCCGACCTCATGCTGCTCAACCCGCTCATCGGCAAACGTCAGCCGCGCCAGTTGCCCCTCGCCCCAAGACTGCCAATGCTGCAAATCGTCGCTGGCCTCGATGCTGAACCGCTGGAAGCCATCACGCTCACTGGTCCAGTCGAGAATCAGCTGCTGCAAAGGCGCCTTGATGGCGCTGGCATCCAGTAGCCAGCCCCGTAACGCTTCCTCCCCCACCTCCAACTCAGTGGAAGGCTGCACTTGGACCAGGGTGCCATTGGCGCTCGCTTGCACGCGAACGCTCGGTGCATGCCCGGTGGCGTCCGCCGAGTCGTACAGCGGGAACCATTTGACGTCGGTCAACGTAGGGTTGTCGTCAGCGTGTGCGTTTGCCCGTGACAGGGCATAGGCTTGCGGTTCGCCAGCGGCGTTGAACACGCGCACATCACTGAGGTCAGTCTGGCGTGCGCTCAATTGCACGGCCAGGGGCAGCTCAAGGCGATACCACGGACCTTCACCGCTCAGGGACAACGGTACTTGCGTGGCGAAGTCCGCCGGTGTTTCCTGGGCCCGGGTTTCCTGGAAAGAGACAGAGAGTGCCATGCCCACTGCAAAGATACCCAACCAGGCCCGGTTCAGCTTTTGACTCAAGACGACACTCCTTCGGCTTGCGGCGCCGGTTTTTCGGGGGCCCCGGCAGTTTCGACGCGTTTGGGTGGCAACGGGGCGAAATAGCCCACTACCAGCAGCAGCACGCCCACGCCGATAAACGACACGATCCGCGCCAGCCCGCCACGGTTGCTCAGTTCCACGAAGAACAGTTTCGCCACCACCACGCCAATCAGTGCCGCACCGATCAACCAGACTTGACGCCGATGACGCAAATGGCCGCCAATCATCAAACCCAGCGCCATCAAGGTCCAGACGATGGACAGGCCGGCCTGGACCCGCATCGACTCGAGCAAGGCAGGCAGCTCGAACGGTACGCCGCCCCAATGGTGAGCCGTGCGCATCACCAGGGCAGTGAAGAACATGAACAGCGACGAAGCGACGATCGCTTGCACAGCGGCCGCCGCAGCAGCGCTGTAGCTCCCGGGAATCACCTGTTGCGCTGCCTCACTCCGGGACCAGGCGTAGACACCGAACAACGCAAACAGCAGGCCCAATTCCAGCGGGTTGAGCAGCGGTAAATAGGGCAAGGGATCAGCCTCGCCATCACTGATCATATTGGCCAGCCAGAACCAGCCCAGCATCAACAATGCCAAAGGCGCGGCGGCATACACACGGTATTCGCGAGAGTAGACCGATACCGGCCAGGGCCAGGCACGCGGTGCCGCCATAAGCACCAAATAGAGGCTCGGCAATATTGCCCAACCCAGCCAGCGCCAGGCGTTGTAGTGCTCGGACAACAGCAGCAAGCCATAACGCAGCTCCAGGGCCAGCACACCGATCAGCAACCAACACCCGAGTACGTGAGCGCTGCTCAGGGCAGCGCTCGGCAGGAGGGGCGCCAAGCGTCGCAGAGACAGGAAATGCACGATGAACACCACCGCCCACAGCAACCAGCCAGCGTTGGCGGCCGGATGAAAGCGCGGATGCCAAGCGGCGAGCAACACCAGGCCGGCAGTCGGGATCAGCAAGGTGCAGAGCACACCCAGCGCGGGCCACGCCAGGCGCAGCGCCAACACGGCCCAAAGCGCCACGCTGATTGCCGCAACTGCCAGCAGCAAAGTCGCCTGCAGGGGCAACGGTGCAAACAGCAGCACTTCACTGACCCAGGCCAGCGCCCACCACCCTGCTCCCCACGCCAGCAACACTCGCGACAAACGCTGCAGGTTCACACCATCGATCACCGTGACAGCAAAGGCGACTTGCAAACGCCACGCCCCGATCAATGCGACCAGGCCCAGCATCAGCGGTGACCAGAAGCCAGCATGAGCCAACGGCCGCACGCCTTCGCTGACCAAGGGTTCAGCCACCAGGAACAGTACGGCGCCCAGCAGCTGAACGACAAGCGCGCTCAGCAGGAATGTAGCCGAGCGCAGGTGCAGACCGACGAACAAAGTCAGCAGCCCGGCCATTGCCCAACTGATTGACGTGCCATGGGCGAAAAAGAACATCGGCGCCAGCAAGTAGACAAATGCCAGGCCGAGTGCGGCCAGGACCGGCAGTAAATGACGCTCCCGGGACGACACCTGCCCAGGCAAGGCCTTGTGCAACTGAAGGAAACTGAACAGCAATGCGCCGCCGAGCATCAACGCTCCCAGCGGCGTGCCATCAAGCAAGCTATTCTCGCCGCTGTGCAATTCACCGAGAAACACCAGCGCCGCGCCCGCTTGCAACAACAAGGCAAATGCACGAGCGAGCAAGCGTTGCTGGCGCAGACCCAGCCAGAAAATCCCCGCCCCTTCCACCGCCCATGCTCCACTCGTCCACCGCGCATCCAGCCCCAAGGGAATCGCCAGGCTGGCGAAAATAACACCCAGCGCCAGGCAGGTTTCCGCCAACAGCTGTGCTCGCCCTCCCATCAGCATCCGAGCCAGGCCCATGTAGATCATGCCGAGCGCCAGGGCGCTGAACGCGGCAGCGAACTCCAGATGCTGAACCACGGCGAATTGCAATCCAAAGCCAACCAGCGGTGGACCGAACAGCAGTGTGCCGTCGACGTAATCACCCTTGCGCGCGGACCAGCGCAACAGCGCCTCACGGCTGTCATCCTCGGGCGCGTCCCCCAGGTGCAGCAATTTACGTCGGGCGAACAACAAGCCAATGGCCAGGTACATCACGAAGAAAAGAATCAGGAACGGCTCGGTGCTCCACAGCAACTCTGGCGTATAGGCGCGCAAACCCCAGGCGAACCCGATACCGAAGGTGCCGGTGAAGCCGATCACATTGAGCAAGCGCCAGGCCTTGAACCAGGCAATAACGAGGATGCCGGCGTTGAGCAAGGCGAAGTAACTGAACAACGCGACGTGACTGCCGGCCCCCGTGGAAGCCAGCAGCGGCGCGGCGAATCCGCCCAGCGCGGCGGCGGCGGCCAGGCCCAGTGCGTCCTGGGTAATGGCCAGGATCGCCGAAAACACCGTCACCGCCACCAACAGGCCAAATGCCGCTGAGGGGTCGAGCAACGGATGCAGGCGCATCGCGGCAAACACCGTCAGGTACAGCACGGCAATGGCGGCGCCTTGCAGCATCAAGGCGTAATCACTGTTACGCGTTCGCAGCCACCAGCCCAGACCCAGCAGGCCCATCGCTACCGCCGCGACTCCGGCATAGCGTAATTCGATCGGCACCACCATGCCCTCGGTGGCGTAGCGCAGCAGGAAGGCCAGACCGAGGAACAACAGCATCACACCGACCCGCAGCACGGTGTTGCCACCCAGTAACCACGCACGCGCCGCGTTGATGGCGCGCTCGACGAGGCTTGGTTCGGGGGGATGGGCACGTTCGCGCACGACTGGCGCGGGTTTCCATGCATCGAAGGGCTGTGCATGGCTGGACTGGGTAGCCGCAGCGGTGGCCGTTTCCAGATCGGGCGGCAGTTCCCAGATCAGCTCAGGGGTTTCGACGGGGGCTTGAGTGACCGCGATGTCAGCAACTGGAGCGGTAGCGCTGGCTTCAGGCACCTTGATCCCAGGCCCCTCAAGCAAAGCCAAGCGTTGCTCGACCGCGCGCAGTGCCAGTTGCGCCTGTTCGAGCAGGCGACGCTGCTCACTGGCCTGGGATCCCAGCCTGCCAATGTGAACGGCCTGCCCGATACCCAACCCGAGTAACGCGCCCAGCAACGCATCGCTGAACGACTCGTCGAGTACCCAGCCCAGCACCAGGCCCACAAGCATGAACATCCATTGCATGGTCGATATCCCTAAGCGCAATCAAGGAAGATTAGCGCAGCCAGCTCCAAAAAGATCGCAGCCTCCGGCAGCCCTTACAAGGACATACAAATCCCTGTAGGCGCTGCCGGAGGCTGCGATCTTTTACGGCTGCCAGTATATCGACCCGCTGGAAAAGTTACTCCAACGCCTTCCAGATATCCGTGGCGTACTCGCGAATCGTCCGGTCAGACGAAAACCAGCCCATGCGCGAGGTGTTCAGCACCGCCGATCGCCACCATTCCTGGGAATCGTGCCAAAGGGCTTCGACGCGCATCTGCGCATTCCAGTAGGAGTCGAAATCGGCGCAGACCAGGAAGCGGTCGTAATCCACCAACGAATCGATCAAGCCGGTGTAACGGGACGGATCATCCGGCGAGAACACCCCGCCGCGAATGGCTTGCAATACATCATTGAGCCGATGGGACGCGGCAATGTCCGGTACCGCGCTGAACTCGTGGTTCTGCTTGCGCGCTTCGACCTGCTGGGCGCTGAGACCAAAGATGAACATATTCTCCGCGCCGATGCGCTCGGACATCTCCACGTTGGCACCGTCCAGCGTGCCGATGGTCAATGCACCGTTGAGGCCGAATTTCATGTTGCTGGTACCCGAGGCTTCGAAGCCGGCAGTGGAGATCTGCTCGGACAGATCCGCCGCCGGAATGATGCTCTCCGCCAGGCTGACGTTGTAGTTGGGCAGGAACACGACCTTGAGCAATCCGCGTACAGTCGGGTCGTTGTTCACCACCCGGGCGATGTCGTTGGTCAGCTTGATGATCAACTTGGCCTGGTGATAACTGGCCGCCGCTTTACCGGCGAAGATCTTCACCCGTGGCACCCAGTCGATTTCAGGTTCCGCACGAATCGCCTGGTACAACGCCACGGTGTGCATCAGGTTGAGCAGTTGGCGCTTGTATTCGTGGATCCGCTTGACCTGTACGTCGAACATCGCCGCCGGGTTGACCGCCACCCCCAAACGTTCGTGAATCAGGTAGGCCAGGGCCTTTTTGCTGTGCAGACGCTGTTCGGCGAAGGCTTTGCGGAACGCAGGCTTGTCGGCGAATGGCTGCAGGTCGAGCAGTCGATCCTCGGGCTTGTCCAGCAAGTCCGGGCCGAGGGCATCGACCAGCATTGAGGTCAGTTCCGGGTTGGCCTGGTACAGCCAGCGGCGGAACGTGATGCCGTTGGTCTTGTTGTTGATCCGTTGCGGATAAAGCTTGTGCAGCTCGGAGAACACCGTCTTGCGCATCAGTTGCGTGTGCAAGGCGGATACGCCGTTGACACTGTGGGAGCCGAGGAACGCCAGGTTGCCCATGCGCACGCGTCGACCATTGTCTTCCTCAATCAAAGACACCGCGCGCAACACATCGAAATCATGGATGCCCTTGGCCCGCAGCGAGTCGATGTGCTGGGCATTGATCAGGTAAATGATCTGCATGTGCCGTGGCAGCATGCGCTCCATCAGGCCCACCGGCCAGGTTTCCAGCGCCTCGGGCAGCAACGTGTGGTTGGTGTAGGAAAGCGTGTCGACCGTGACCTGCCAGGCCGCATCCCACGCCACGTCGTAGACATCCACCAATTGGCGCATTAACTCGGCCACGGCAATCGAGGGGTGGGTGTCGTTGAGCTGGATCGCTGCGTGATCGCCCAGGGTCAGGACCGAGGTGTGCATGTTGCGATGACGGCGCAGCAAGTCCTGCAGGGAGGCGGCAACGAAGAAGTATTCCTGGCGCAACCGCAGTTCCTGGCCGGCCTCGGTGCTGTCTGCCGGGTACAATACTCGAGAGATACTTTCGGCCCGGGCCACTTCCGCCACCGCTCCCAGGTGATCGCCGGCATTGAAGCGTTCCAGGTGCAAATCTTCCATGGCCCGCGCACGCCACAGCCGCAACGTGTTCACGCTTGCCCCGCGCCAACCGACCACGGGTGTGTCATAGGCAATGGCCCGTACGGTTTCCGCCGGGTGCCAGACTTGCTTGGATTTGCCTTCGCTGTCGGTCACGGTCTCGACGCCGCCACCGAAGCCGATCGGGTAAACCACTTCTGGCCGCTCGAACTCCCACGGATTGCCGAAGTCCAGCCAGTGCTCGGTCTGCTCCTGTTGCCAACCGTCGACGATGGCCTGACGAAACAGGCCGTGCTCGTAACGAATGCCGTAGCCATGACCCGCGATGCCAAGGGTCGACATGCTTTCCATGAAGCAGGCCGCAAGTCGTCCAAGACCACCGTTACCCAACGCCGCATCAGGCTCCAGCAGGCGGATGCGTTCAAGGTCGACGCCGAGTTCGGTCAGGGCTTCGCGTGCCACGTCGAGCAGGCCGAGATTGCTCAGGCTGTCGTAAAGCAGTCGGCCGATCAGAAATTCCAGGGAGAGGTAATAAACCCGTTTCTGCCCTTTGCGGTAAATCTGCCGAGTGTGGTCCATCCAGTGCTCGACCATATGATCACGCGCTGCCAGGGCAATGGCTTCGAACCAGTCATGATCGAAGGCGTGATCCGGGTCTTTGCCCACCGCGTAGGTGAGTTTGGTCAAGACGGCGTCGCGGAATGCGGCCACCTCTGCTTCGCGAACAAGTGGTTCTTGAGTCATCGATAGGACCTCGAGCGAGCTTGGAGTTGTCTGAGACTAGACGGTCTGACAAACGGTATAGACTCTGGTTCGGCAGTTTTTCCTGTTAATGCGCGTCAAGCCGGCAATACATTGTCATGTACCTGATTCAATGCAGGGGCCGTGCCGGATTAGTGGTGCTGCGTGGATGCCCATGAAAAAAAACTGGCGAAAGGTTGTTCAAAAATCCACCAGTCCCGGTATGATCGCGCGCCCTGATGCACACGCTGGTAACAACCGATGATGAAGCCCAACCTGATCGCCGCCGCGGAGATCGACCGACTCGACACCTGGGCCAAGTACTCTGCCCCAATGTGCGGCTCCTGCCTATCGAGCTGCTGCACCCTGCCGGTCGAGGTCAAGATCAAGGACCTGATCCGCATCGGCATCGTCGACGAGTTCGAACGCGGCGACCCGCCAAAGAACATCGCCAAGCGCCTGCAGAAGGAAGGGATCGTCGAGCGCTATAACCAGAAGTCCGAGATCTTCACCCTCCAGCGCATGAGCAACAACGATTGCCTTTATCTGGATCGTAAGAGCCGTCTGTGCACTATTTATGAAAAGCGCCCGGATACGTGCCGCAACCACCCGAAAATCGGCCCGCGGCCGGGGTATTGCGCGTACAAGCCCAAGGAAGTGGTGCGTGAAACCAATTCCCGGAGTATCGAGCGGTTCTGATCTGATCGTTCACACGCTCCGCGTGGGAACGATCAACCTGGCACAGCACAAATCGCAGACAAACAAAAACGCCCCCGATCTCTCGACCGGGGGCGTTTTCGTTCAGCCTGGGCTAAATCTTATGCCTTGGCTTTCTTGGCAGCGCGGGTACGCTCGCTTTCGTCCAGGATCTTCTTGCGAAGACGGATGGACTTAGGCGTCACTTCGCACAGCTCGTCGTCCTGGATGAATTCCAGGGCCTGTTCCAGGGTGAAGCGAACAGGTGGAACCAGGGCGATGGTTTCGTCTTTACCCGAAGCACGCATGTTGTCGAGCTTCTTGCCCTTGGTAGGGTTGACGCCCAGGTCGTTGTCACGGCTGTTCAGACCAACGATCTGACCGTTGTAGATTTCCTGACCGTGTTCAACGAACAGCTTGCCACGCGCCTGCAGGGTTTCCAGGGAGTAGGTCAGTGCCTTGCCGGTTTCAACCGAAACCAGAACGCCGTTCTGACGGCCGGACATGTCGCCGGACTTCATCACGTCGTAACGGTCGAAGATCGAGGTCAGGATGCCAGCACCGTTGGTCAGGGTCAGGAACTGGTTACGGAAACCGATCAGACCACGAGCAGGGATGTTGTATTCCAGACGCACACGGCCCTTGCCATCCGGCACCATGTTGGTCAGGTCGCCCTTACGCAGGCCCATCTCTTCCATCACCTTGCCTTGGGATTCTTCCGGCAGGTCGATGGTGACGTTTTCGTACGGTTCGTGCTTCACGCCGTCAACCAGACGGATGATCACTTCCGGACGGCCTACAGCCATTTCGAAACCTTCGCGACGCATGGTTTCGATCAGAACCGAGAGGTGCAGTTCGCCACGGCCCGATACCTTGAACTTGTCAGCCGAGTCGCCTTCTTCAACGCGCAGTGCAACGTTGTACAGCAGCTCTTTGTCCAGACGTTCCTTGATGTTACGGGAAGTCACGAACTTGCCTTCTTTACCGCAGAATGGCGAGTCGTTTACCTGGAAGGTCATGGAAACGGTTGGCTCGTCGACGGTCAACGGCTTCATCGCTTCGACATTGTCCGGGGTGCACAGGGTGTCGGAGATGAACAGCGATTCCATACCGCTGATGCACACGATGTCGCCTGCAGCAGCTTCTTCAACGTCTACACGGTGCAGACCGTGGTGACCCATCAGCTTCAGGATACGACCGTTACGCTTCTTGCCGTCGGCGCCGATAGCCACAACCGGAGTGTTCGGCTTGACGCGACCACGAGCGATACGGCCAACACCGATAACACCCAGGAAGCTGTTGTAGTCCAGTGCGGAGATCTGCATCTGGAACGGACCGTCACGGTCTACAGCTGGCGCTGGTACGTTGTCGACGATCGACTGGTACAGCGGGGTCATGTCTTCAGCCATTTCGTTGTGGTCCAGACCGGCAATACCGTTCAGGGCCGAGGCGTAGACGACTTTGAAGTCCAGCTGTTCTTCGGTGGCACCCAGGTTGTCGAACAGGTCGAAGATCTGGTCCAGAACCCAATCCGGACGCGCGCCTGGACGGTCAACCTTGTTGATGCACACGATCGGACGCAGGCCGGCTTCGAAAGCCTTCTTGGTCACGAAACGGGTTTGCGGCATAGGGCCGTCTTGAGCGTCAACCAGCAGCAGAACGGAGTCGACCATCGACATTACGCGTTCTACTTCGCCGCCGAAGTCGGCGTGGCCCGGGGTGTCCACGATGTTGATGTGGTAGCCGTTCCAGTTGATGGCGGTGTTTTTCGCCAGAATGGTAATACCGCGCTCTTTCTCCTGGTCGTTGGAGTCCATCACGCGCTCGTCGTTGAGCTCGTTGCGCTCCAGGGTGCCGGATTGACGCAGGAGTTTGTCTACCAGGGTGGTTTTACCATGGTCAACGTGAGCAATGATGGCGATGTTACGTAGATTTTCGATCACTTGTGTATCTCGATCAGAGGATTCGGTGCGCTGACAAGTCTTGGCAGCGATTTACAGTAGAGTCAGGCCTTGCCGTTACAGCTTGACGGCGGCGTCGGGGGGCCGGTGACGCAAGCCACAGGCAAACAGCCCCGGGCACTTAGCTCGGTCGATAAACGCGCACATTGGCATGTCCCTCACTGAGCAAATGGTGGGCATGCAGGCGACTCATCACGCCTTTGTCGCAATAAAGCAGGTACTGGCGAGTAGGGTCCAGTTCCTTGAAACGAGCGTTCAGTGCATAAAACGGCATCGTTTGTACCTCGATGCCAGCAAGGTCCAGCGGGTCATCTTCAGCGGCATCCGGGTGACGGATGTCGATCACGATCTGACCGGCCAGCGCTTCGCTGACTTCTTCAATTTGCAGGTCCTGGCCCAATTCGTCGATCACGCGATCGATCGGTACCAGTTTGGCGTTCTCGAGCGCACGCTCAAGGACTGCCATGTCGAATTCTTTCTCTTCGTGCTCCACGCGATGGCGCTTGGCAGCAGTCTTGGGGTTCACCGAGATGACCCCGCAGTACTCCGGCATGTGCCTGGCGAAGTCGGCGGTGCCGATTTCGTTGGCCAGGTCGATGATGTCCTGCTTGTGACTGGCGATCAGCGGACGCAAGACCAGCTTGTCGGTCACGCAGTCGATCACGGACAGGTTCGGCAGGGTCTGGCTCGATACCTGGGAGATCGCCTCTCCGGTGACCAGCGCGTCGATGTGCAGTCGATCGGCAATTTGGGAGGAAGCGCGCAACATCATACGCTTCAATACTACGCCCATATGACTGTTATCGACTTTGCCGAGAATTTCTCCCAGCACTTCTTCGAACGGCACACTGACAAATAACACGCGTTGCGAGCTGCCGTACTTCTTCCAGATGAAATGCGCGACTTCCATGACGCCCAATTCGTGGGCACGCCCGCCCAGGTTGAAGAAGCAGAAATGCGCCATCAGGCCGCGGCGCATGATCTGGTAGGCGGCGACAGTGGAATCGAAGCCGCCGGACATCAGCACCAGCGTCTGCTCCAGCGCACCCAGCGGATATCCGCCGATACCGTTGTGCTGGCTGTGGATCACGAACAACCGTTGGTCGCGAACTTCGATGCGCACTTCGATTTCAGGCTTTTTCAGGTCAATCCCGGCGGCACCGCACTGTCGGCGCAACTGGCTGCCGACATATTTCTCGATGTCAATCGAGCTGAACGGGTGCTTGCCGGCGCGCTTGCAACGCACCGAAAAAATCTTCCCGGCCAGCGCATCACCGTAGTGCTGCTTGCACTTCTCGACGATGTCATCGAAGTCACCCAACGGGTACTCGTCGATTTGCAGGAAATGCGCAATGCCCGGCATGCAGCTCAGGCGCTCGCCCATCTCCTTCAGGGCCTTGGGCTCGCTGACGCGGGTCTCCAGCTCGAGATTGTCCCACACGCCGTTCACCACCACAGCCGGGTCCAGATCGCGGAGCACGGCACGGATGTTCTTGGCCAACTGGCGGATAAAACGCATCCGTACCGGGCGGCTCTTGATGGTGATCTCTGGAAAGACTTTTACGATTAATTTCATGGAAACAGCGCGCGCGAGGCCTGCCGAAAAAGGGGGGCGCGGATTATAGCGGAAATTGCTCAAGGTTTAACCAGTTAATGTGCAGAAGGTTTTGCACGCACCAAAACAGGTCATTTATTGAAATAAGCGCCACATTGTAGGGCGATATTTTCCGCATTAAGGTGCTTAACCGCCTTACAAGCGTGAAATTGGGGCAAAAAACCCATGGTGGGGCACTGGCATGCAATTTGCTCCCTTGTGAGGCAGGTTGCCTTGGCAGAGTATTCGCGCCGGCATCACAAACATCTAAGGGCATCCACTACCAGCCCTAATCCACCCGGAGGACACTATGTCGAAGTCGGTTCAACTCATCAAAGATCATGACGTCAAGTGGATTGATCTGCGCTTCACAGACACCAAGGGCACTCAGCACCACGTGACCATGCCGGCTCGCGACGGTCTGGATGAAGACTTCTTCGAAGTCGGCAAGATGTTCGACGGCTCCTCCATCGCTGGCTGGAAAGGCATTGAAGCTTCCGACATGATCCTCATGCCGGACGACAGCACTGCCGTACTGGACCCGTTCACCGAAGAGCCAACCCTGATCCTGACCTGCGACATCGTCGATCCTTCGAGCATGCAAGGCTACGATCGCGACCCACGTGCGATCGCCAAGCGCGCTGAAGAACACCTGAAAGCCTCCGGCATTGGCGACACCGTATTCTGCGGCCCGGAGCCAGAGTTCTTCATCTTCGACCAAGTGAAGTTCAAGTCCGACATTTCCGGTTCCATGTTCAAGATCTACTCCGAACAAGGTTCGTGGATGTCTGACCAGGACATCGAAGGCGGTAACAAAGGTCACCGTCCAGGCGTCAAGGGCGGCTACTTCCCGGTTCCACCGTTCGACCACGACCACGAAATCCGTACCTCCATGTGCAACGCACTGGAAGAAATGGGCCTGACCGTCGAAGTTCACCACCACGAAGTGGCAACTGCCGGCCAGAACGAAATCGGCGTCAAGTTCAACACCCTGGTGAAGAAAGCCGACGAAACCCAAACCCTGAAGTACGTCGTGCACAACGTAGCCGATGCCTACGGCCGTACCGCTACCTTCATGCCTAAGCCTCTGTACGGCGACAACGGTTCGGGCATGCACGTTCACATGTCCATCTGGAAAGATGGCAAGAACACCTTCGCAGGCGAAGGTTATGCCGGCCTGTCCGACACCGCCCTGTACTTCATCGGCGGCATCATCAAGCACGGTAAGGCCCTGAACGGCTTCACCAACCCGGCGACCAACTCCTACAAGCGTCTGGTTCCAGGCTTCGAAGCACCGGTCATGCTGGCCTACTCGGCCCGTAACCGCTCCGCATCGATCCGTATTCCTTACGTGTCGAGCCCGAAAGCCCGCCGTATCGAAGCGCGCTTCCCGGATCCGGCTGCCAACCCGTACCTGTGCTTCGCCGCACTGATGATGGCTGGCCTGGACGGCATCCAGAACAAGATCCACCCTGGCGACGCAGCTGACAAAAACCTGTACGACCTGCCGCCTGAAGAGGCGAAAGAGATCCCACAAGTTTGCGGCAGCCTGAAAGAAGCCCTGGAAGAGCTGGACAAAGGTCGTGCGTTCCTGACCAAAGGCGGCGTTTTCAGCGACGACTTCATCGACGCCTACATCGCCCTGAAAAGCGAAGAAGAAATCAAGGTTCGTACCTTCGTACACCCACTGGAATATGAGCTGTACTACAGCTGCTGATCCGGTAGCGCCTGCGCAAGCGGCGTGACAAAGAGGCCTCCTTCGGGAGGCCTCTTTTTTGTAGGCAACTTCTCACGCAGGGGGTCCATGTTTCCCCGGGCATTCACGGCAACGTCCGGCATAAAAAAATATCGGCTAACCGTAGCCTGTACCGTCTTGAACTCAAAGGACGGCAACATGAAACCTTCCATGCTCACCCCCCTGTTTACCGCCCTCATCGCCCTTGCCCTACAGGGCTGTAGCAACTCAGCGTCCACGGCAGCGATCGAACGCAAAGTCCTGTTGCAAAGCAGCGCCTCCTGGGACAGCACGCCTTACACCCATTACCCTTACGCCGAACCACAACTTTCGGTGCTTAAATTGAAAATTCCGGCCAATACGCAACTTCCATGGCATCGCCACGCCATGCCAAATGCGGCGTATGTCCTCAGCGGGGAGCTGACGATAGAAAGCAAGGAAAGCGGCCAGGTTCGACGCGTCAAACAAGGCGAAGCGGTGGCCGAAATGGTCAATATCACCCACCGCGGAGTCACCGGCGAGGAACCGGTAGAACTTATCGTGTTCTATGCTGGGAGCGAGGGCATTCCTTTGTCAGAGTAATTTTTCGCTGCTCGCAGGGAGCCTGAATGCGACCATTCTTATTATTTCTGGGGCTTTTATCAGGCTTTCCTGCAACGGCCCAAATCTACAAATACACCGATGCTGCCGGCAACACGGCCTACAGCAATCAACCACCCAATGGTGTTAGCGCCCAGACGGTTGATTTACCCCCGCTTAACAGCGTCGATAGTCAACCGGCCAACGAACCTCCTGCGCCCGCCCCCATCGGCAACCCCGAGCAGATAAACAGCACCTACGAGATTCTTGAGCTGACTGGCCTGCCCAACGAAGGGGCCTTGCGCGCCAACAACGGCACCTTCACGGTCAACGTGCTGATCAAACCACGCCTGCAAGGCTCGCATCTGTTCAGGTTGTTACTGGACGAGCAACCCTATGGCCAACCAGGCAACGTTCCGAGTCTTCAACTGGTAAACATCGATCGCGGCCTGCACAGGCTCGCCGTTCAAGTGATCGACGGCGATACGGTGATACAACAAAGTCCCATCGTGACCTTTACCTTGCAGCGGGTGCACAAGCGTTGAAAGCCTGAGCGCGTTTCGCTTCTTTTAACCTCATACAGGATTACGCACTATATTGGTGCGATAGGTTGCACCGCGTTCCAATCACAGCCCATTTTGGTTCGAAACTTCCCGCGAAAGCTGGCAGAACGCCACGCAATCGAGCGTCAAACGCCTGTTTCAGGGGTTTAGCGCTTCTTTTCGGAGCCTTGGTTTGGTTTTTGCATTTTCCTCGCATCAGCTCTTTATTCATGCGCCAAAAGAGGTCCTGAATGACCATCAGCGACGCACTACACCGCTTGCTACTCGACAACCTGACCACCGCCACCATCCTGCTCAACGCCGAGTTGCGCCTTGAGTACATGAACCCCGCGGCGGAGATGCTCCTGGCCATCAGCGGCCAGCGCAGCCATGGGCAGTTCATCAGCGAGCTGTTTACCGAGTCCACCGAAGCGCTCAACTCTTTGCGCCAGGCGGTCCAGCAGGCGCACCCGTTCACAAAACGCGAAGCAATGCTCACCGCCCTCACCGGCCAGACCCTGACGGTCGATTACGCGGTAACACCGATCCTGAGCAATGGCGACACTCTGCTTCTGCTCGAAGTCCATCCCCGCGACCGCTTGCTGCGCATCACCAAGGAAGAGGCCCAGCTGTCGAAGCAGGAAACCAGCAAGATGCTGGTACGGGGCCTGGCCCATGAAATCAAGAATCCGCTGGGCGGTATTCGCGGCGCGGCACAGCTGCTGGCCCGCGAACTGCCGGAAGAAAGCCTGCGTGACTACACCAACGTCATCATCGAAGAGGCCGACCGCCTGCGCAACCTGGTCGATCGCATGCTCGGCTCGAACAAGCTGCCATCACTGGCCATGTGCAATATTCACGAAGTGCTGGAACGCGTCTGCCATTTGGTCGAGGCCGAGAGCCAGGGCTGCATCACGTTGGTGCGCGACTACGATCCGAGCATTCCGGACGTCCTGATCGATCGTGAACAAATGATCCAGGCCGTGCTGAACATCGTGCGCAATGCGATGCAGGCCATCAGCAGCCAGAATGAGCTGCGCCTGGGCCGCATCAGCCTGCGCACCCGCGCCATGCGCCAGTTCACCATTGGCCACGTGCGCCACCGCCTGGTGACCAAGATCGAAATCATCGACAACGGCCCGGGCATTCCTGCGGACCTTCAGGAAACCATCTTTTTCCCCATGGTCAGCGGCCGTCCGGACGGTACCGGGCTGGGCCTGGCCATTACCCAGAACATCATCAGCCAGCACCAGGGCTTGATCGAATGTGACAGCCACCCCGGCCACACCACATTCTCGATCTTTCTGCCACTGGAACAAGGAGCCACATCGACATGAGCCGTAGTGAAACCGTGTGGATCGTCGATGACGACCGTTCTATCCGTTGGGTCCTGGAAAAAGCCTTGCAGCAGGAAGGCATGACCACGCAAAGCTTCGACAGCGCCGATGGCGTGATGAGCCGCCTGGCGCGCCAGCAGCCCGACGTGATCATCTCCGACATCCGCATGCCCGGCGCCAGCGGCCTGGACCTTCTGGCGCGGATTCGCGAGCAACACCCACGGCTGCCAGTGATCATCATGACCGCGCACTCCGATCTGGACAGCGCTGTCGCGTCCTATCAAGGCGGCGCGTTTGAATACCTGCCCAAGCCGTTCGATGTCGACGAAGCGGTTTCCCTGGTCAAGCGCGCCAACCAGCACGCTCAGGAACAACAAGGCCTGGAAGTCCCGGTCGCACTGACCCGCACCCCGGAAATCATCGGCGAAGCACCCGCGATGCAGGAAGTGTTTCGCGCCATCGGGCGCTTGAGCCACTCCAACATCACCGTGCTGATCAACGGCGAATCCGGCACCGGTAAAGAACTGGTGGCGCACGCCCTGCATCGCCACAGCCCGCGCGCCGCTTCGCCATTCATTGCACTGAACATGGCAGCGATCCCCAAGGACCTGATGGAATCCGAGTTGTTCGGCCATGAAAAAGGCGCGTTCACCGGCGCCGCCAACCTGCGCCGCGGGCGATTCGAACAGGCTGACGGGGGCACGCTGTTCCTCGATGAAATCGGCGACATGCCGGCCGACACCCAGACTCGTTTGCTGCGGGTCCTGGCCGATGGCGAGTTTTACCGCGTCGGTGGTCACGTCCCGGTCAAAGTCGATGTGCGGATCATCGCCGCCACGCACCAGAACCTGGAAACCCTGGTGAATGCCGGGAAATTCCGTGAAGACTTGTTCCACCGTCTCAACGTGATCCGCATCCACATACCGCGCCTGTCGGACCGACGCGAAGACATCCCGACCCTGGCCAAGCACTTCCTCAGCCGTGCAGCGCAGGAGCTGGCGGTCGAGCCGAAACTGCTGAAAACCGAAACCGAGGAGTATCTGAAAAACCTGCCATGGCCGGGCAACGTTCGCCAACTGGAGAACACTTGCCGCTGGATCACCGTGATGGCCTCGGGTCGCGAAGTGCATATCGGCGATCTGCCTCCGGAGTTGCTGAGCCTGCCGCAGGACTCGGCCCCGGTGACCAACTGGGAACAGGCGCTACGCCAGTGGGCCGACCAGGCACTGGCTCGCGGTCAATCCAGCCTGCTGGACAGCGCCGTACCGACTTTCGAGCGGATCATGATCGAAACTGCCCTCAAGCACACCGCCGGCCGCCGGCGCGATGCCGCCGTATTGCTGGGATGGGGGCGAAACACCCTGACTCGCAAGATCAAGGAATTGGGGATGAAGGTTGATGGTGGGGATGATGATGAGGGGGATGAGGGTTAATCAGCCTTAGTTCTTCACTGACCGTCACACCCAATTCGCGAGCAGGCTCGCTCCCACAGTGGATTTGTAGTGTTCTCACTATCGAGTGAACGCTACCGAACCTTGTGGGAGCGAGCCTGCTCGCGAAGCTTTTTGGGCTCCCATGCACCGCCTGAAGGCACCGTGAACCGCAATCGCGCACTGCAACGGCTCCGAAATTCCGCCTCCGTTCGTAATCGAACCCCTATTGAAGAAACACGAAAGCCCCGGATTACGGGGCTTTCAGCTTTACTACGCGACTTTCTGTTTCAACTTGTTAAAACCTGGCACGCCCCCTGCAATAGTCTCATCAGTGATGCAGATCACCACCCAGTTTCGGGGACCTTGGTACAGGCAGGCCGGGGATTCCCCTCTTTACACCGGGCTCATACCGCACAAGCGACGAGCCCCCAGTTTTGGGGTCCTTGGTACAGGCAGGCCGGGGATTCCCTCTTTACACCGGGTTCAAGCGCAACGCGCGAGCCCTCCCGTTTTGGGGACCTTGGTACAGGCAGGCCGGGGATTCCCTCTTTTATTGCTCCCGGAGATGGATCTCCAGCCGCCAGCGGTCATCGACCTCGCTACCGGCCCACTCACCCTGCAGGGGACGGGCCGCCACCAGCGTCAACAACAATCCCCCGTCACTCAAGCGCACCCGCCAGTTCACATCCTTGCCGTTGAGCTTGAGCTGGCCTTTTTGCGCCTTGCCTTGAGCTTCGAACAACAACGCAACACTGCCTTCCACGATCTCGCCGTGGGTCTTGGGCTCATTGTTGAACCACACCACCAACCCGTCGCTGGTCACTTCGATCTGTTGCAATTCGCTGGGGTCTGGAGTGGTCAGACGACCAATCATCAACCCCACCATTACCCCCACAATGGCCAGTGAAGCCATCACACGCGGGAATAGTTTCGAACGAGGGTCGGCTTGCGGCGTAGAATGCCGCTCATCTCTACCTTCGGAGCCGTGCATGTTTCACGTCATCCTTTTCCAACCAGAAATTCCGCCGAACACCGGCAACGTTATCAGGCTGTGCGCCAACAGTGGCTGCCACCTGCATTTGATCGAACCGCTGGGCTTTGAGATGGACGACAAGCGTCTGCGCCGGGCGGGCCTCGACTACCACGAGTATGCCACCTTGCAACGTCACGCGGACCTGGCCAGCTGCCTGGAAAGCCTCGGTCATCCGCGCTTGTTCGCCTTCACCACAAAGGGCTCGCGGCCGTTTCACGACGCCAGCTTCGCCCCTGGTGACGCCTTCCTGTTCGGTCCGGAAAGCCGCGGCCTGCCAGCCGAGGTGCTCGACGCTTTGCCCGCTGAACAACGCCTGCGCCTGCCGATGCGCGAAGGCTGTCGTAGCTTGAACCTGTCCAACACCGTGGCCGTCGCCGTGTACGAAGCCTGGCGGCAGAACGACTTCAAATAACACCACATAACAAATGTGGGAGCGGGCTTGCTCGCGAATGCGGTGTGTCAGTCGACTTCAATCTTGACTGATACACCGCATTCGCGAGCAAGCCCGCTCCCACATTGGACTTGCTTCGACACTCAGACCGCTTATTGAACGGTCGGAGTCTCGCCCGCCGCTTGCATGCGTTGCAGTTCTTGCGCGTACAAGGCATCGAAGTTCACCGGAGCCAGCATCAGGGCCGGGAACGAGCCGCGGGTCACCAGGCTGTCCAGCGCTTCGCGAGCGTACGGGAACAGGATGTTCGGGCAGAACGCGCCCAGGGTGTGACTCATCGAAGCGTCGTCCAGGTTCTTGATCAGGAAGATACCGGCCTGTTGCACTTCGGCGATGAATGCCACTTCTTCACCGTTCTTCACGGTGACCGACAGGGTCAGCACAACTTCATGGAAGTCGCCTTCCAGCGCCTTTTGACGGGTATTGAGATCCAGACCGACACTCGGTTCCCACTGCTGGCGGAAGATCGCCGGGCTTTTCGGGGCTTCGAAGGACAAGTCACGTACGTAGATGCGCTGCAAGGAGAATTGCGGTGCGGTTTCTTCTTCGCTAGCTGCAGTGTTCTGTTGGTCAGTCATCTCAGATCCTTTCTGATCTTGGGCTTTTATAGGGTATGGAATTCAGGCCTTGAGCAGCGCGTCGAGCTTGCCGGCGCGCTCCAGGGCAAACAAATCATCACAACCGCCAACGTGGGTGCTGCCGATCCAGATCTGCGGCACGGACGTACGCCCGGCCTTCTGAGCCATTGCGGCGCGCACCTGCGGCTTGCCATCGACCTTGATCTCTTCGAAGGCCACGCCTTTGTTCTCGAGCAGGTATTTGGCTCGTGAGCAATAAGGGCAGTAATCGCTGGAATAGACGACGACGTTGCTCATATCACTTCACCAGCGGCAGATTGTCGGCTTTCCAGCTGGAAACACCACCGGACAGTTTGGCAGCGGTGAAGCCAGCCTTTACCAGTTCGCGAGCGTGAGTCCCGGCCGTCTGGCCCATCGCGTCGACCAGGATGATGGTCTTGGCCTTGTGCTTTTCCAGCTCGGCAACACGGGCAGCCAGTTTGTCGTGAGGAATGTTCAATGCACCAACAATGTGACCGGCGGCGAAATCCTTGGCAGGACGAATGTCGATTACCACGCCCGCGTCTTTGTTGACCAGGCCAGTCAATTCGCCAGTGCTCAGGCTACGACCGCCGCCCTGCATCTGATAGGCAATCAGCAACGCCAGCAGTACGACGAAGATACCGACGAGGATGTAGTGGTTAGTGGCAAATTCAATCAGGTGAGCAACCATCGAAGGAGGTTCCAGGGCGTTAAAATGTCGGCCAGTATACACAGCCACTATGGTGGGCCAAACCCCGTCCGGCGGTGACGTGGCCGGAACTTCGCTTTAAACTGCCACTCCCTTTTCCATCGCCCTCTTTTATCTCAGCCACGAGTGGACTCCATGACTACCACGCCTAAACCTTTGGTCCTGATTATTCTCGACGGCTTCGGTCACAGTGAGAGCCCTGAATCCAACGCCATCTTTGCGGCGAAGAAGCCCGTACTGGACCGTTTGTGGGCCACCGTGCCCAATGGCCTGATTTCAGGCAGCGGCATGGACGTCGGCCTGCCGGACGGCCAGATGGGCAACTCCGAAGTCGGCCACATGAACCTCGGTGCCGGTCGCGTGGTGTATCAGGACTTCACCCGTGTGACCAAATCGATCCGCGACGGCGATTTCTTCGAGAACCCGACCATCTGTGCCGCGGTGGACAAAGCTGTCGCTGCCGGGAAGGCCGTGCACTTCATGGGCCTGCTGTCCGATGGCGGCGTGCACAGCCACCAGGATCACCTGGTCGCCATGGCCGAACTTGCCGCCAAGCGCGGCGCCGAGAAAATCTACCTGCACGCCTTCCTCGACGGCCGCGATACGCCGCCGAAAAGCGCGCAATCGTCGATCGAACTGCTGGACGCTACCTTCCAGGCCCTGGGTAAAGGCCGGATCGCCAGCCTCATCGGTCGTTATTTCGCCATGGACCGCGACAACCGTTGGGACCGTGTCTCCCAGGCCTACAACCTGATCGTCGAAGGCCAGGGCGAATTCAACGCCGCCACCGCTCAGGAGGGCCTGCAGGCGGCTTACGAGCGCGGCGAAAGCGATGAATTCGTCAAGGCCACTTCCATTGGCGAGCCGGTGAAAGTCGAAGACGGCGACGCCGTGGTGTTCATGAACTTCCGCGCCGACCGCGCCCGCGAGCTGACCCGCGTTTTCGTCGAGGACGACTTCAAGGAATTTGCACGTAGCCGTCAGCCAAAACTGGCCGGTTTCGTCATGCTGACCCAATACGCCGCGAGCATTCCCGCACCTTCGGCCTTTGCCGCCGGCAGCCTGGAAAACGTGCTGGGCGACTACCTGGCGAAAAACGGCAAGACCCAGCTGCGTATCGCCGAAACCGAGAAGTACGCCCACGTGACCTTCTTCTTCTCTGGCGGTCGAGAAGAACCGTTCCCGGGCGAAGAGCGCATCCTGATCCCGTCGCCCAAAGTCGCTACCTATGACTTGCAGCCGGAGATGAGCGCGCCTGAAGTCACCGACCGCATCGTCGACGCCATCGAAAACCAGCGCTACGACGTGATCGTGGTCAACTACGCCAACGGCGACATGGTCGGCCACAGCGGCGTGTTTGAGGCAGCGGTCAAGGCTGTTGAGTGCCTTGACCAGTGCGTCGGCCGCATCGTCGATGCCCTGGAAAAAGTCGGCGGCGAAGCGCTGATCACCGCAGACCATGGCAACGTCGAGCAGATGTCCGACGAAACCACCGGCCAGGCCCACACCGCGCACACCACCGAACCGGTGCCGTTCATCTATGTCGGCAAGCGTGACCTGAAGGTTCGCGAAGGCGGCGTGCTGGCAGATGTGGCGCCAACCATGCTGAAGCTGTTGGGCCTGGAGAAGCCGGCGGAAATGACCGGTACTTCAATTCTGGTGTAACCGGGATATCCCAATCACCGAAAAACCCTGTGGGAGCGGGCTTGCCCGCGATGGCGTCGTGAAATTCAACATCAATGTTGAATGACAGAGTGCAATCGCGAGCAAGCGCGCTCCCACAGTGGTTTATGGTGTTTTCGAAATGGAATTCAGTCTGGCACTTGCTCCAGTCATCACACAGTCAGAAATGGGCATTTTTTTTGCTGCTCATGGCGGGCATACTAGGACGTCCCTTTCTTTGGTGTCGCCCGCCTCTATGCTTCGCGTCCTGATAGCCCTCGCCCTGACTTGCCTGCTCCAGCCGGCCTTCGCCGATGAGCGCGCGCAAACCCAGCAACAATTGGACGCCACGCGTCAGGACATTGCCGAGTTGAAAAAACTGCTGGGCAAGCTGCAGGAAGAAAAGTCCGGCGTGCAGAAAGACCTCAAGGGCACTGAAACCGAGATGGGCAAGCTCGAGAAGCAGGTCGACGCCCTGCAAAAAGAGCTGAAGAAAAGCGAAACCGAGTTGCAACGACTCGATGCAGAGAAAAAAAAACTCCAGAGCGCGCGCACTGAACAACAGCGACTGATCGCCATCCAGGCCCGCGCGGCTTATCAGAACGGCCGGCAGGAATACTTGAAACTGCTGCTCAACCAGCAGAACCCAGAGAAGTTCGCCCGCACGCTCACCTATTACGACTACCTGAGCCAGGCTCGCCTGGAGCAGTTGAAGAATTTCAACGAAACCCTGCGCCAGCTCGCCAATGTCGAAAAAGACATCGGCCTGCAGCAGGCGCAATTGCTGGTGCAGCAAAGCAGCCTGGAAACCCAGCGTGGCGAGCTCGAGAAAGTACGTCAGGAGCGCCAGCAAGTCCTGGCCAGGCTCAACGATGACGTGAAGGCTCGCGACCAGAAACTGGCAGCCCGTGAGCAGGATCAGGCAGACCTGTCTAAAGTCCTTAAAACCATTGAGGAAACCTTGGCCCGCCAGGCTCGTGAGGCAGAAGAGGCGCGACAAAAAGCGCTGATCGCCCAGCAGGAAGCCGAAAAAAAGCGTTTACGTGAGGCCCAGGCGCTGGCAGATGCCAACGACGATGCCCCACGCAAACCGGTTAAATCGACACCCGGCCCACTGGTTTCCAGTTCCGGCGAAACCTTTGGCGGCGCATTTGCTTCAACTCGCGGCAAACTTCCATGGCCTGTCGATGGTCGACTGTTGGCGCGCTTCGGTGAAAGCCGTGGCGACGACGCCCGGACCAAGTGGGACGGCGTAATGATCAGCGCTTCTGCAGGCAGTGCGGTGCATGCGGTGCATGGCGGTCGAGTGGTGTTCGCCGACTGGTTGCGCGGCGCCGGGCTGCTGGTGATTCTCGACCACGGTAACGGTTTCCTGAGTCTTTATGGTCACAACCAGACATTGCTCAAGTCTGCGGGTGACGTGGTAAAAGCCGGTGAATCCATCTCCACTGTCGGTAACAGTGGCGGGCAGGACACACCAGCGCTGTACTTTGCTATTCGTCAGCAGGGTCACCCGAGTGATCCGGCGCAATGGTGCCGCGCGCAAGGATAGGCGCTGAGTCACCTACATTAGGAGTTCGTTCGACATGCTGCATTTGTCCCGCCTTACCTCGCTGGCCCTGGCGATCGCCCTGGTGATCGGCGCGCCTCTGGCGTTTGCCGCTCAACCGGCCCCGGCAGTCGCGCCTGCGGGCACTGCCGCGACCACCAAGGCGCCACTGCCGCTGGAAGAGTTGCGCACCTTTGCCGAGGTCATGGATCGGATCAAGGCCGCGTATGTCGAACCGGTAGACGACAAGACCCTGCTGGAAAACGCGATCAAGGGCATGCTCAGCAACCTTGACCCGCACTCCGCCTACCTGGGACCTGAAGACTTCGCTGAACTGCAGGAAAGCACCAGTGGCGAATTCGGCGGCCTGGGCATCGAAGTCGGCGCCGAGGACGGCTTCATCAAAGTGGTGTCGCCAATCGATGACACACCGGCCTCCAAGGCTGGCATCCAGGCGGGCGACTTCATCGTCAAGATCAACGGCCAACCCACCCGCGGACAGAGCATGACCGAAGCCGTGGACAAGATGCGCGGCAAGATCGGCCAGAAAATCACCCTGACCCTGGTACGTGACGGCGGCACGCCGTTCGATGTGACCCTGGCCCGCGCCATCATTCAGGTGAAGAGCGTGAAGAGCCAGCTGCTCGAATCCGGCTATGGCTACATCCGCATCACCCAATTCCAGGTCAAGACCGGCGAAGAAGTGTCCAAGGCCCTGGCGAAGCTGCGCAAAGACAACGGCAAGAAACTCAAGGGCATCATCCTCGACCTGCGCAACAACCCGGGCGGCGTACTGCAATCGGCGGTCGAAGTGGTCGACCATTTCATCACCAAGGGCCTGATCGTCTACACCAAGGGTCGCATCGCCAACTCCGAACTGCGTTTCTCTGCCACCGGCAAGGACGAAAGCGAAGCCGTGCCAATGGTCGCGCTGATCAATGGCGGCAGCGCCTCGGCCTCGGAAATCGTCGCCGGCGCCCTGCAAGACCAGAAGCGCGCGGTGATCATGGGCACGCCGAGTTTCGGCAAAGGCTCGGTGCAAACCGTGCTGCCACTGAACAACGACCGTGCCCTGAAGATCACCACGGCGCTGTACTACACGCCAAACGGCCGCTCGATCCAGGCCCAGGGCATCGTCCCGGACATCGAAGTGCGCAAGGCCAAGATCACCAACGAGCAAGACGGCGACTACTTCAAGGAAGCCGACCTGCAAGGTCACTTGGGCAACGGCAACGGTGGCGCCGACAAACCGAGCAGTTCCGGCGGCAAGGCCAAGCCGATGCCGCAGGACGACGATTACCAACTGGCCCAGGCCCTGAGCCTGCTCAAAGGGCTGAGCATCACATCCGGCCGCTGAGATGCTAGCGCGGGTAGTCCTGGGGCTGTTGTGTTGCCTGGCGGGTGTTATTCACGCTGCGCCCGCCCCTCAAAAGGCTTACATCAGCCTGATCATCGATGACCTGGGGCAAAACCTGCCCCGGGATCGCCAGGTGCTGGCCCTTCCGGGGCCGGTGACGGCGGCGATCATGCCCGATACCCCTCACGCCACCGAATTCGCCCGCGAAGCCCATCGTGCCGGTAAAATCGTCATCCTGCACATGCCCATGGACCCGGCCACCGGTCCGTTCGCCTGGCATCCCGACTTGCCTGTCGAAGAGCTCGAGAAACGCCTGAACGCAGCGCTCAAGGTCGTACCCTACACCGCTGGCATCAACAACCACATGGGCAGCCGCATGACAGCCCAGCGACCGGCCATGGCCTGGTTGATGGCTGACCTGCAGCGTCGGCACAAGCTCTTCTTGGACAGTCGCACCAGTGCGCAGACCGTGGCGGCGGCCGAAGCGCAAAAGATTGGATTGGCGAGTATTTCGCGTGATGTGTTTCTGGATGATGAGCGCACTGAAGCGGCAATTTTCACCCAATTGCAGACAGCAATCAGCCTTGCGCAAAAGCAGGGTTCGGCGGTGATGATCGGGCATCCGTATCCGCAGACGCTGGCGGTACTGGAGCGTGAACTGCCCAAGCTCAAGGCTCAGGGCATCGAGTGGATTGATATCAAGCAGATGGTCAGTGTGCGCGGCAATCAGGCGACGCCTGCACATGGCAAAAACGGACGCTATCTCAACGCCTCAGCCTTCTGAACACCTTCGATGCCACACCGCCGCTGCCCTTCTTTCACAGCGGCCCAGGCATATTCTCTAGTGCACCTGCCCGTCGAGCGACGTCAGCCGGCAGGAACTCCTATCACACAAAGCTCCAGTTATTTATCACGTCCTATAAATAATTACCGCCAGCTGCCTCGCCCCTGCCCGGATAGTGAGACCTGAACAGATCGCGGCTCCCCCGAGCCCTTTGAACTCTCAGGATTGACTATGAACACGAATGGCAATGTGGCCTTACCCACCCGACAGATGACTTCAATAAAATTCAAGAACCTGCTGATCAACTTTACGACGGAATTCCACAGCATCACTTCCACGCAGACCTCGGCTTCGAACCCTGGCAATTTTTGGCGTCCCGCGCCGGCACCTGACGTACTGCCTGGATTTTTTCCGCTGGGCGATGTAATCGCGTCCGAGGACGGCGACATCAACGGCAAAAGAGTGGTAGCGGTTGTCTGTGAGGGCGACCTGCAGAGTGGCGATTCTGCGCAAACCAAAGCACTCAGTCCGCCGGACGACTATGAGCAACTCTGGAGAGATTCAAACTCAAAACAGGGCGGTGCAATGTGGCGACCTATCGCCCCTGATGGATATATTGCACTGGGCGTGGTGTGCAGCCGTGGCGACGAAAAACCACCACTTCATGCAGTACGCTGTGTGCGGGCTGATCTGGTCATTTCTTCGCGCGTAGGCAATTCGATCTGGAACAATTGGGACAGTGGCGCAGAGGAGAGCTTTAGTGCCTATCAAGTAGAGCCTCCGGTTCCTGCAGCAGGAGAAATCTATTTTGCACCAGGCACCTTTATCGGCTTCAAGAAAGACAGCCAATCTTCCATACTCGTTGAAGCTTTTTCATTGCGTATGGAGATACCCCTCAAGATCAATCCGGCGCCAACGCCGCCAGTGCTTTCGGGATTCGAATCACCCTCGTCTCTAGAACCCTCCCAAGCCACTCAAATTGCCACGATTCCCTGGTTCGCGGTCAAAGACATCGCACTGCGCCCCATCGATCAATTTCGAACATCACCTTACTACTACCTGAACAGAACGGACCATTACGTACTGATCGGGCACAGCCATAACACGGGTGACGAGGAAAGTGCGTTCAAATGGACAGCGGGACGAGTGCTGGTCAGCAACGTCTTACAGATTTTCATACGCGAAACATCCATCCAGGTCCAAACCGAATGGACTAGCGGCACTTCAGACGCTGGTCAGCCTGTAAATTTCTCGGCCAAACTAAGCGAGAGTTTTATTCACAATGAAACGTCGTCCAGTGGATGGAGCAATTCCAAAACCGAAACGGTCGAGGCCATCGTTCCACCAAACAAGATGGTGGCTGTTTATCAGTTGCAGAGCCATTACGACCTGCTACGCGAAGATGGCACTGAAGCGGCAGTCAATTTTTCTTATGCCGACAGGGGCCGTTTCCATTTCACCGAATACCCACCTGGAGGTAACGCACCGTTGGTTGCCCCTCAACCGCCGACCGACTCGACAGCGATTACAGATACCGCCCCATGATCTCGTCGACCATGCCATCTTTGCGTAGCTGATCCAGCGCAGCCTGCAACTTGGCCACGGTTTCGTCCGGCACGTTTTTGTTCAGCGCCAGGTACAGTTCAGCGCTGTTGAAACGCAACACGGTCTTCAGCCCGTTTACCCCGTCCTGGCGCGCCAGATAGCGCCCGGCCGGGTCGCCGGTGGCCCACAGGTCGATCTGTCCGCTGACCAGCTTCTTCGCATTATCCTGATCACGTAGCACCACGATGGGCTTCAGGCCCTGCTTGGCGAGCGTCTCGGCAATCGCATCGCCCTTGTACGCGCCAATCCTGTACTTGCGCGCGTCCTCCAGGCTCTCGAGGGAGATTTTGCTGTCAGCCTTGGCCAGCATGATCCAGTCATCCGGACCGATCGGCCCGACCCACTTGAAAAGCCGCTCGCGGTCCGGCAAACGGGCCATTACGAATGCTCCGTAACCGGGGTTTTCCAGCGCGAGTTTGTAGACCCGCTCCCAGGGGAAACGCAGGGTCAGGCTATAGGTGACGTTGCCGCGCTTGAACATCTCGCGAACGATGTCCACGGCGATACCATTGATGTTCTCGTCCTGAGCGAAGTTCTTGCCGTTCTTGGCCATGTTGTAGGGCGGGAAGTTTTCCGTCAGCAACACCAGTTCCGTGGTGGAGCTGTCGGCGGCGCGTGCGCTACTGATGAGCAACAAGGAAGCGCTGGCGAGAACAAGAAGAATGCGTTTAAACATGTCTGGCTACCGAAATCCATGGCGTACTCAAGAGTGCCCTGAGCCCGCCATGATGTCCACTGGCCTGTACCGGTTTGTTCAGCGCATCACAATACCGCGGTGGGCCATATAGGCCTTGGCTTCTTGAACGGTGTATTCACCGAAGTGGAAAATACTCGCTGCCAACACTGCACTGGCGTGGCCCTCGAGAATGCCGTCGGCCAGGTGCTGCAGGTTGCCGACACCACCGGAAGCGATCACCGGAATGCCCAATGCATCGCTGATGGCGCGGGTGACACCCAGGTCGAAGCCGTTTTTCATGCCGTCCTGGTCCATGCTGGTCAAGAGGATCTCACCGGCACCCAGGCCTTCCATCTTCTTCGCCCATTCGACCGCGTCGAGCCCGGTTGGCTTGCGCCCGCCGTGGGTGAAGATTTCCCAGCGCGGGGTTTCGCCAGGTCCCGAGACCTTCTTCGCATCAATGGCAACCACGATGCATTGCGAACCGAAGTGCTGCGCCGCTTCACCGACGAATTCCGGGTTGAACACGGCAGCGGTGTTGATCGAGACCTTGTCCGCACCGGCATTCAGCAGGTTACGAATGTCCTGCACGGTGCGTACGCCACCGCCCACGGTCAGCGGGATAAACACCTGGCTGGCCATGCGCTCGACGGTATGCAGCGTGGTGTCGCGACCGTCGACGCTGGCAGTGATGTCGAGGAAAGTAATCTCGTCGGCACCCTGCTCGTCATAACGACGGGCGATCTCCACCGGGTCGCCCGCGTCACGGATGTTCTCGAACTTCACACCTTTGACGACCCGGCCGTTGTCCACGTCCAGGCAAGGGATGATGCGTTTGGCCAGCGCCATGGTCAGTCCTCAGCCTTTGTACGAATCACAGAAAGCTTGCGCTTCCGCGACGTCGAGGGTGCCTTCATAAATCGCGCGACCGGTGATCGCACCGATGATGCCCGGCGCCTTGGCGTCAAGCAGGGTCTTGATGTCACCCAGGTTGTGGATGCCGCCGGAAGCGATCACCGGGATCTTCGTGGCAGCCGCCAGCGCAGCGGTGAACGGCACGTTGCAACCCTGCATCATGCCGTCTTTGGCGATGTCGGTATAAACGATGGCGGACACGCCGTCGGCTTCAAATTGCTTGGCCAGGTCGATCACCTGGATGGTGCTGATTTCAGCCCAGCCATCGGTAGCGACGAAACCGTCCTTGGCGTCCAGGCCGACAATTACCTTGCCCGGGAACGCGCGGCAGGCTTCGGCAACGAAGGCCGGGTCTTTCACGGCCTTGGTGCCGATGATCACGTAGCTCACGCCCGCTTTCACGTAGTGTTCGATGGTTTCCAGGGAACGGATGCCACCGCCAATCTGGATCGGCAGGTTCGGGTAGCGCTTGGCAATCGCAGTGACCACTTCGCCGTTGACCGGCTGGCCTTCGAACGCACCGTTCAGGTCGACCAGATGCAGACGACGGCAACCGCCCTCCACCCACTTGGCAGCCATGCTCACCGGGTCATCGGAGAACACTGTGGAATCTTCCATGCGGCCCTGGCGCAGACGAACACAGGCACCGTCTTTAAGATCGATAGCGGGAATAATCAGCATCTGGCAAACCTTCAAATTTGAATGTTCAGCTTGGCTCGGAAATCAGTTTTTCTCGAGCGCCCACAGGTCGCTTTCGATGCTTTCGAACCTCTCCTTGAGGTGCGCCTGCACATCGAATATCGCCCTGTTGTAATAGTGCGGAGCAATTTCGCGGGTAAACAGCTCAAGGATTTCGGCCGCTTCGAACGAACCCAGGTCCAGTTCGAAGCGATCCTCCATGAAGCGCTTGATCTTGTGATTGGCCTCACTCTCCTGTTCAGGAGTGAGGGTCAGGATCGGCGGCTTCTTCTTGACCGCCATTACCAGCGACCGTCCCACGCGGCGAAGTTCTGCAGCAACTGCAGGCCATGGGTATGGCTTTTCTCCGGGTGGAACTGCACGGCGAAACGCGAGCCTTCGGCCAGTGCTGCGGCAAAGTCGACCCCGTAATGACCGCCACCGACCACCTGCCGCGCATTACCGGCGGCGATGTAGTAGCTGTGCACGAAGTAAAACCGCGCCATGTCTGGAATATCGTGCCACAGCGGGTGACTCACCTTCTGCTTTACTTCGTTCCAGCCCATGTGCGGGACTTTCAGGTGTTCGCCATCCTCGACAAGATCCTTGCCGAAGAACTTCACCTGGCCCGGGAACAGGCCGATGCAGTCGACGCCGTCGTTCTCTTCGCTGTGCTCGAGCAAGGCCTGCATGCCAACGCAGATGCCGAGGAACGGGCGATCCTGGCTGACTTCACGTACCAGTGAATCGAAACCCAGTCGACGGATCTCCGCCATGCAGTCGCGGATCGCGCCAACACCGGGGAAAACCACCCGGTCGGCTTCGCGAATCACGTTCGCATCGCTGGTAATCAGGACCTTGCCAGCCCCCACGTGCTCGAGGGCCTTGGCCACCGAGTGCAGGTTGCCCATGCCGTAATCGATAACCGCGACCGTCTGCATTACAGGACGCCCTTGGTCGATGGCATTTGCCCGGCCATGCGGTCATCGAGTTCCACGGCCATGCGCAGGGCGCGACCGAAAGCCTTGAACACGGTTTCGATCTGGTGGTGGGTGTTGTGCCCACGCAGATTGTCGATGTGCAAGGTAACGTTGGCGTGGTTGACGAAGCCCTGGAAAAACTCCTGGAACAGGTCAACATCGAAACCGCCGACGGTGGCGCGGGTATACGGCACATGCATCTGCAGGCCTGGGCGGCCGGAGAAGTCAATTACCACGCGCGACAGCGCTTCATCGAGCGGCACGTAGGCGTGGCCGTAGCGACGGATGCCTTTCTTGTCGCCGATGGCTTTGGTGAATGCCTGACCCAGGGTGATACCGACATCTTCCACCGTGTGGTGGTCATCGATATGCAGGTCGCCTTTGCTGACGATATCCAGGTCGATCAGCCCGTGACGGGCGATCTGGTCCAGCATGTGCTCAAGAAAAGGTACACCGATATCAAATCGGGCCTTTCCGGTGCCATCCAGGTTGATCGAGGCTTTGATCTGGGTTTCCAGAGTGTCGCGCTCGACTGACGCCATACGTTCGGCCATCACCAGCTCCGCAAAATCATTGGGCGAAAAAGGCAACCATTATAGGGGCGCGGGCGCGAAACAGAAACACGGGAGGTGATATCGCTGACGGAGTGAATCCCCGGTCGTCGGGGATAGACATGTCCATACAAGCCATTTCAAGCACCACAAAACAAATGTGGGAGCGGGCTTGCTCGCGAACGGGGCTGCACATGCAACATATTTGTCGACTGTCAGACCGCATTCGCGAGCAGGCTCGCTCCCACAGGGTTTGGTGTTGGCCTGAAGATGTCAGGCCAGACCCTCAGCCTCTTAGTGGAACAGTACCGCTGTTTTTTGCAGCGTCACCCACACACCCCACGTCAATGGAATACCCACCGCCAGCCAGGCAGCCACCGCCAGTGGCTTGGTGCCCGCCGCCGCTTTCCACTCCAGCACGGTGCTGCTGTCAGCCCCTTTGTCGTGACCCAGCGCCTGTTCGGCAGCCAGTTCAGCGTCGGTCATGAAGTACTTGTCGGCCACCGGACGTACCAGCAGGTTGCAGATAAAGCCCAGTACCAGCAGGCCCGCCAGGATGTACAAGGTGATGTCATATGCCGCTGCACGCTCGACGCCGATGCTCAGCTGATATTCACGCAGGTAGTTCACCAGCACCGGCCCCAACACGCCCGCCGCCGCCCACGCCGTCAGCAGGCGACCATGGATAGCACCGACCATTTGCGTGCCGAACAGGTCAGCCAGGTAAGCAGGGACCGTGGCAAAACCACCGCCGTACATCGACAGGATGATGCAGAACGCTGCCACGAACAGCGCGACACTGCCCAGATGCCCAAGGTTCGGGATCAGTCCGTACAAAGCAAAGCCCAGGGCGAAGAACACGAAGTACGTATTTTTGCGGCCCAGGTAATCCGAAAACGAAGCCCAGAAGAAACGCCCGCCGATATTGAACAGGCTCAGCAAACCGGTAAAACCTGCAGCGATGGCGGCGATCGAAGCCAGTTGCGAGGCGTCCAGTTGACCAAATGTCAGGTCATTGCCCAGCAACTTGCCGGCAAAAACCTCCTGCAACAGTGGCGATGCCATGCCGAGGATGCCGATACCGGCGGATACGTTCAGGCACAACACCAGCCATACCAGGCGAAATTGTGGCGTCTTCCACGCCACGTTAACGTGCACGTGACGGTGGGTGATCATCGCGTTCGAGGCTTTTTTCGCAGGTGCCGTCCAGCCTTCAGGCTTCCAGCCGGTAGGCGGCACTCGATACGACAGCGCGCCGCCGATCATGAACACGAAATAAATCGCCGCCATGACCAGGAAGCTTTGCCACACGCCGACACTGGTAGGCGAGGCAAAATGACTCATCAACGCCGCCGCCAAGGGCGCACCGACCATTGCACCCCCGCCGAAACCCATGATCGCCATGCCGGTCGCCATGCCGCGTTTGTCCGGGAACCACTTGATCAAGGTCGACACCGGCGAGATGTAGCCCAGGCCCAGGCCGATACCGCCAATGACCCCGGAGCCGATCCACATCAGCCAGATCTGGTGGGTATAGACCCCCAGCGCAGAAATCAGCAGACCGCCGCACCAGCACAGCGCCGAGACGACACCCGCCTTGCGTGGGCCGGCATGCTCCAGCCAGCCACCCCAGATGGCGGCCGAGCAACCCAGGAAGATGAAGAACAGGGTGTAGATCCAGCCGAGCATCGAAATCGGCCAGTCGCATTGCGAAGAAAACACTTGAGCGATGAAGCTCATGTCGGGCGCACAAGCCACTGGCGCGGTGATGCCCAGCGCTTTGGACAGAGGCAACCAGAACACCGAAAAGCCATACGCCATGCCGATACACAGATGGATAGCCAGTGCGGCCGGTGGCACCAGCCATCGGTTGAAACCGGGCCTGGCGATAATGCGCTCCTTGGAAAGGAACGCGGGCTGGCCGGCTTGAAGGCCGTCTGCCGTGATGCTCGTGGTCATTGTTTATCCCCCAATTGTCAGTAGTGTTCGCCAACCACTCTTCACCCCCAGCCTTAATGCACGCAGACATGACCGTTTTTTAGGGAAAGGCTCGTTTTTCCTGCGACATCACGTCGCAGAGGGGCGGACGAACCGGTGCAGGGTAGCATTTGCCAGTGACCGAAAAACCAAACTGACATCACGTTTTCGAAGTTGTCCGTTTTCGTACCACTGAAGGAACCTCCCTCGCGATCATTGTCGAACTGATCAACCACTTCTTCTGCGGTACAGATCCTGATTACACGCAGGAAAAATCACTTTTTGCCTGGCTGCTCGACGCTCTGTCCTAGTGATCTGCCCGGTCGGGCGCTGCGGAGCGCTATACTCCCCGGCTAAATTTCGAATTCGACTAACTACAAGGACTCGCCCATGAAAGCGTTCGGCAAAATCCTGGGTCTGGTACTTCTCGGGCTGTTGCTGATCGTAGTGGCGCTGGGCTTTGCCCTGACCCACCTCTTCGATCCCAACGACTACAAAGACGAGATACGCCAGATTGCCCGCGACAAGGCCCACATCGAGCTGACGCTCAATGGCGATATCGGCTGGAGCCTGTTCCCTTGGCTGGGCCTGGAACTGCACGATGCGGCGGTCGCTACCCTGGCCAAGCCCGCCGAGCCGTTCGCCGACCTGCAGATGCTCGGCCTGTCGGTCCGCGTTCTGCCATTGCTACGCCGTGAGGTGCAGATGAGCGATGTGCGCGTCGAAGGCCTGAACCTGCGCCTGAACCGCGACAAAGATGGCCACGGCAACTGGGAAGACATCGGCAAGGTGCCCAAGCCTGCAACCACGGCCACGCCTGCCGATGCCACCAGCGAAGCTGAGCAGCCAACCACCGCCCAGGTGGAAAAACCGGCACAGCCCATTCGCCTGGACATCGACAGCCTGACCGTCAACAACGCCCGCGTGGAATACAGCGACGAAAAAACCGGCAAGCAATTCAGCGCCGAAAGCATCCAGCTCAGTACCGGCCCGGTGCACGACTCCACCAATATCCCGGTCAAGCTCACCGCGTTCCTGGGCACCAACCAGCCGGTCCTGCGGGTGCGCACCGAGCTCAACGGCGAATTGCGTTTCGAACGCGCGCTGCAGCGCTACAAGCTCGAAGACATGAAGCTGTCCGGTGAAGTCGCCGGCGATCCGCTGCAAGGCAAGACCGTGACTTTCGCGGCGCAAGGCCAGCTGTTGCTGGACAAGGCCGCCAACGTCGCCGAATGGACCGGGATCAAGGTCTCCGCCAACCAACTGCGAGCGTTGGGCGAGCTAAAGGTCAATGACCTCGATAAAACCCCGCAGGTTAACGGCGGCTTGTCGATTGCCCAGTTCGACCTGGCGAAATTCGTCGACAGCATCGGCCAGAAACTCCCGGCGATGGCCGAAGGCAGCCTGAGCAAGGTCGAACTGGCCACACGCCTGACCGGCACGCCCTCCAGCCTTACACTCGATGACATCAACCTGAAACTCGACGACAGTACCTTCACCGGCCGCATCGCTGTCGAGGATTTTGCCAAGCAATCCCTGCGCGCAACCCTCAAGGCCGATACCTTCAACGTCGACCGTTACCTGGCGCCGAAGTCGGCCGAGGCCAACAGCGCCAAGCAAGTGCGTCAGGCCGAAGTCGCCAGCACCGAAGCGGATGCCCTGGCCGGGGCCGGCAGTACACCCCTGCCGCAATCCCCAACCAAAGAAGCCTGGAGCAACGAGCGCCTGCTGCCGGTGGAACGCCTGAGCAAGCTGGATGTAGACGCCGACCTGACCTTCGGCCAGTTGATCCTGGAAAAACTGCCGATTCAAAACGCCGTGCTCAAGGCCAACGGCCAGGGCGGACTGTTGACGCTGAGCAGCCTGCGCGGTGACCTGTACGAGGGCAACTTCGAAGCCAAAGGCACCCTCGACGTGCGCCAGCAGGCACCCGTGTTGAACTTGCAGACGCAGATCAGCCGGGTGCCAGCGGAAAAAATCCTCGAAAGCCAGGGCAAGGAGCCGCCGGTCAAAGGCCTGGTTACACTCAACAGCACCCTCACCGGTAGCGGCAACAGCCAGAAAGCGCTGATAGAGACCCTTAACGGCAACGCCAGTTTCGTCATCAACAATGGCGTGCTGCTCAATGCCAACCTCGAACAACAGCTGTGCAAAGGCATCGCCACGCTCAACCGCAAGTCCCTCAGCGGCGAGCCACGGGGCAAGGACACACCGTTCCAGGAGCTCAAGGGCACCCTGACCTTTAGAAACGGTGTCGCGAACAACCCGGACCTGAAAGTGCGCATCCCCGGCATGACCGTCAACGGCGATGGCGATATCGACCTGCGCGTACTGGGCATGGATTACCGCGTGGGCATCATTGTCGAAGGCGACAAGAGCGACATGCCGGACCCGGCCTGCCAGGTAGGCGAGAAATTTGTCGGCATCCAGTGGCCGTTGCGTTGCCGCGGCCCACTGGAGCTCGGCGCCAAGGCCTGCCGCCTGGACAACGAGCGCATGGGCCAGGTCGCGAGCAAACTGGCGGGCGAGCGCATCAGCGAAAAAATCGACGAAAAGTTGGGCGACAAGGTCAGCCCGGAACTCAAGGACGCACTCAAGGGGCTGTTCAAGCGATGAGAGCCGAGCAGTTTTCATTGGCGGTGCTGGAATGGTTCGACCGCCACGGCCGCCACGATTTGCCCTGGCAACAGGGCATCACCCCTTATCGGGTGTGGGTCTCGGAAATCATGCTGCAACAAACCCAGGTCAGCACCGTGTTGAACTACTTCGACCGGTTCATGGCCTCGCTGCCGACGGTCGAAGCCCTGGCGGCGGCGCCCGAGGACGAAGTGCTGCACCTGTGGACGGGCCTGGGGTACTACACCCGCGCGCGTAATCTGCAGAAGACCGCGAAGATCGTCGTCGAGCAGTACGGCGGTGAATTCCCACGGGACGTGGAAAAACTCACCGACCTGCCCGGCATCGGCCTGTCCACGGCGGGCGCGATCGCCAGTATCAGCATGGGCCTGCGCGCGCCGATCCTCGATGGCAATGTCAAACGCGTGCTGGCGCGCTTTACCGCACAAGAGGGTTACCCGGGCGAGCCGAAGGTCGCCAAACAGCTCTGGGCGAACGCTGAGCGCTTTACGCCGCACGATCGGGTGAACGCCTACACCCAGGCGATGATGGACCTTGGCGCCACGCTCTGCACCCGCAGCAAGCCGAGTTGCCTGCTCTGCCCGCTGGAAAAGGGCTGTGAAGCGCACATGCTCGGCCTGGAAACCCGCTACCCGATTCCCAAGCCACGCAAAGCCATCCCGCAGAAACGCACGCTGATGCCGATGCTTGCCAATGCCGAAGGTGCGATCCTGCTTTACCGTCGACCTTCCACGGGCTTGTGGGGCGGCTTGTGGAGCTTGCCGGAACTCGATGACCTCGACGACCTGCAACACCTCGCCTCGCAGCACTCGCTGGAGTTGGGCAACCCGCAGGCGCTGCCGAACCTGGTGCACACCTTCAGCCATTTCCAGTTATCCATCGAACCCTGGCTGGTTCAGGTCCAGGAGGCTGGCCAGCACGTGGCCGAGGCCGACTGGCTCTGGTATAACCTCGCCACCCCGCCGCGCCTGGGCCTTGCCGCCCCGGTCAAGACCTTGCTCGAACGCGCGGCCGCCGTATTGAACGCAGGAGAGTCGTCATGACCCGCACCATCATGTGCCGCAAGTACAAAGAAGAATTGCCCGCCCTGGAGCGCGCTCCATTCCCGGGTGCCAAAGGCCAGGACATTCTTGACCACGTCTCGGCCAAGGCCTGGGGCGATTGGCAAAAACACCAAACGCTGCTGATCAACGAAAAGCGCCTGAACATGATGAACGCCGAAGACCGCAAATATCTTCAGGGCGAGATGGACAAGTACTTCTCCGGTGAGGATTACGCCAAGGCCGAAGGCTACGTTCCGCCTGCCGAGTAAGCCCGTGGAATCGGGGGGTCGGATCGTAAGCGACGGTAATAGTTAAATTTTTTTGATAACTTGCTTGACGACCCTCTGAAAAACCCGTTTAATGCGCCCCGTTGCCCAGATAGCTCAGTCGGTAGAGCAGGGGATTGAAAATCCCCGTGTCGGCGGTTCGATTCCGTCTCTGGGCACCACCTTTCGTTTTCAGGTGATGCCAAGCACACCTGGAAGCACACAAAAAACCCGCCTAGTGCGGGTTTTTTGCTTTTCAGGGTTTGTACCCTTGCATGCCCCCCGTGAAAGCTTGGCAAGCGATCACAAGGGGCGGCTGGAGTAGCCCGGCCTCAGCAGTCCGCTCACTCCGCCATCTGCAACTCCGGCAGCTTCATCCGGAACCCACGCGTAACGCCCATCAGACAAAGTAACCCTAACCCCATCCAGCCAAGACCAATCATGAACGACATGCTGGACAGGCTGGTCCACAGCCAAATGGTGCTGAGGAAGCCCAGGGCCGGCACCAGACCGTAGATCAGGCAATTGCGCAGGCCGCGCAGCTTCTGGTCGACGAGGTAATGCTTGATCACCGCCAGGTTCACCGCCGAGAACGCGAAGAGCGCGCCGAAGCTGATCATGTTGGCCACGGTATCCAGGGTGATGAACAGGGCAATCAGCGAAAACAGGCTGACCAGCATGATCGCCGTGGCCGGCACCCGCTTCTTCGAGACCAGCCTGCCGAACACCCGCGGCAGCGCACCGTCCCGACCCATGGCGAACAGCACCCGGGAGACGCTGGCCTGGGAGACCATCGCCGAGGCAAAACACCCAGCCACGTAGGTGGCGGTAAAGGCGGTCACCAGCAGCTCACCCCCCACGCGGCGCATGACGTCCAGCGACGCCGAGTCCGGGTCGGCAAAGGTGTTCCATTGTGGGTAGACCATTTGCGCGAAATACGAAACAAGGACAAACAGCAGGCCGCCGAGCAGGCTCACCACCATGATGGCGAGGGGGATGAGACGCCGCGGGTTGGGCGTCTCCTCGGCCATGGTCGACACGGCGTCGAAGCCGAGGAAGGACAGACACAGGACTGCTGCGCCGGTCATGATCAGCGGAACACTGAAGCCCTCGTGGTGGAAGGGTGCGAGCAACGAAACCGGCTCCGACTGATCCCCCAGGTTATGGATCGACAACGCCACGAACACAACGATGAAGACCAACTGGACGACAACGAGCAGCAAGTTGACCCGGGTGATGGATTCGATACCGATCAGGTTGAGGAAGGTCACCAGGGCAATGGAGCCGACCACCCACACCGCAGCGGGAACCGCGGGGAAGTATTCGGACATGTAGATGCCGATCAGCAGATAACTGAGCAGCGGCAGGAAGATATAGTCCAGCAACAAGGTCCAGCCGGCCATGAAGCCAAAGTAGCTACCGAAGGCCTTACGCGTATAGGAGTACACCGATCCCGAATACGGATGTGCCTGCACCATGCGTCCGTAGCTGTAGGCAGTCAGCAGCATGGCGGCAAGGGTCAGCAGGTAGGCGGTAGGCAAGTGGCCCTTGGTCATCTGGGTCACCAGGCCATAGGTGGTGAACACCGCCAGTGGGACCATGTACGCCAGGCCGAAGAGGACCAGCGCGGTAAGACCCAGGGATTGTCGAAACCTGCCAGGCGAAACCGATTCCGATGGGGTGTGATGGGAAGGAGTGTCGGCCACGCTTGTTATTGTATTCATTGCTGACTCCTGAAAATTTGAATGCAGGACGCTGCGGTATCCGAAGAACGGTCACCGTTAGTGAATGATCTGCTGAAGGGTGGGCTGCCCGATTTCCGACAGCCACTTGTTCAATCGATAGGCATACAGGGCGATGCAACGCTGTTGATCACCGCCCCGAGCATGCCTGGCCCACAGATGAGCTCAGAGCTTTCCCGCGATCCGTGCAGTGCGGTCTACCGCGATACGGGTCTTTTCAACCAGCTCGTCCAGCTCCGCGCGCGTTGCCACAAGTGCCGGCGCCATGATCATGCGGCCCAAGGTCGAACGAATGATCACGCCCTCTTCAAAACCAAAGGTGCGGCACTGCCAGGCCAGGTCGTTTTCGTTGACGAAGCGTTTGCGCGTAGCCTTGTCCTCAGCGAACTGCAAGGCTGCGACGAGGCCCGCGCCCTGGATCTCGCCGATCAGCGGGTGGTTGCCGAACACTTCGCGCAGGATCCGCTGCAAGTACGGTCCGGTATCTTCCTTCACCTGGCGCACGATGCCTTCATCACGCAACGCCTTGAGGTTGGCGAGCGCTACCGCGGCCGCGACCGGGTGTCCGGAATAGGTCAGGCCGTGGGCGAAGACGCCGCCCTGCTCCACCAGCGCATCGGCAATGCGCTTGCCCAGCACCAGGCCACCCATCGGCACGTAACCGGAAGTCAGGCCCTTGGCGATCGACAGGGTGTCCGGCTCGAAACCGAAATACTGGTGGGCGAACCACTCGCCCGTGCGACCAAAACCACCGATCACTTCATCGGCACACAGCAGTACATCGTATTGACGGCAGATGCGCTGGATTTCCGGCCAGTAGCTCTCGGGCGGGAAAATCATGCCGCCAGCGCCCTGGAAAGGCTCGGCGATAAAGCCCGCGACATTTTCGGCGCCCAGCTCAAGAATCTTCTCTTCCAGTTGCAGGGCACAGCGCCGACCAAATTCGGCCGGGGTCAGCTCGCCGCCCTGGGCGTACCAGTAAGGCTCATCGATGTGCGCGACGTCTGGAATCGGGCCGCCCATCTCGTGCATGAATTTCATCCCGCCCAGCGCAGTGGCTGCCAGGGTCGAACCGTGATAACCGTTCCAGCGGCCGATCATGATTTTCTTCTGTGGCTTGCCAACGACCTGCCAGTAACGGCGAACGGTACGGATCAGCACCTCGTTCGCTTCGGAGCCGGAGTTGGTGTAGATGACGTGGCTGTAGTGGCCCGGCAGCAGGCTGAACAGCAGCTCGGACAGTTCGATCACCGCTGGATGCGTGGTGTGGAAGAACATGTTGTAGTACGGCAATTGGTCCATCTGCGCAGCCGCCGCGGCGGTCAGGTCCTTGCGACCGTAGCCGAGCTGGGTGCACCACAGGCCCGACATGCCGTCCAGGTAGCGTTTGTCATCGTTGTCCCAGAGATACAGTCTCTCGCCGCGTACCATCACTCGAGGGCCTTCGGCATTGAGCGCCTTCTGATCCACAAATGCATGGATATGGTGGGCTGCATCGGACTTCTGATAATCCTGAGTCTGCCGTTTCGGTTCGAAGGGTGCATTCATGGCTTTTTTCTCTTTTGTTGGTAGTCACGCGAGGGGGAGCAAGTCCGTTCAGCGGCTCTTGCTCATGTAGCTTTCAAGCGGGTCTTTGCTGAGCACGCCCTGGGCTTCGGCCAACGAATCGATGAACAGTGAGAACAATTCCGATTGCGTGCCGATGTCGAGCTTGCAGTAGACGTTTTTACGGTGAGACTTGATGGTGTCCTCCGACACCCCCAGGCGCTCGGCCAGGGAGCGGGTCGAATGGCCACGCAGGATCAGTTGGGCGATTCGGCATTCGCGCTCGGTCAGGATCGACGAGCCGAAGTTATCCAGTGCCGAGTGGATGCGCTGCTCCAACAGGTTTTCGAAGCGAGCGCCGCGCGTGTCCAGGCCGACAAAATGCTTTTTCAGCAAGGTCAGGACCCAGGGCGCGATGCGCTTGAACTGCTGCGTCGTGGCGGCGTCCAGTTTTTCCGTGAACGCCAGCGAGACAGCCAGGCTCAGTCCGGGAGACAACTGCAGGATGTAGTTCAACTCATCCTGAAGGTGCGAGTGCCGATAGAACGACTGGTAGTACTCGCTGAGTTCGAAGTGGTCGGGAGCGACCTCGGCGAGGTCATAGCAACCGGAGCTGAAGCCTTCCACACAGGCACCGTAGAACGGGTCAAGCAGGTAGAACCCGGACAGGTACTGACGCACATTGCCTTGCGGCAGCCAGGGGCCGTCAAGTTCGAACAGCGCGCTGGGCATGCCACCATGCGGATACTGGTAAAGCGTCGTCGCCTGAATGGGCCAGATACAGCCCAGGGTTTCGAACAGCGTCGCGGTGAATCCCGGTTGACCGATACTCTCGGTCACCTTGGCCATCTGTTCGAACCATTGCGCAGAAACAAACCGATCGTTTTCCACTTCAAAGACTCGCCAAAAGAACGGTTGGGAACGACACGAGGTGACTGGTGCCGGGGTTGAAATGATGTTCCCACGCTCGGAAAACTGCCGATATCACCCGATAGGGTGAGTCGACCAAAGGGTGCCAAACGGCCGCCCCAGATGCCCCACAAGCAGGAAAAGCACGCCACTCCGAGGAGTGCGTGCGGTCGGGTTTTCCCCTGCCACGTCTTGCGACGTGGCCTATGGAAGCGGTGTTAACGAAGCTGGAACCAGGTGGTTTTAAGTTGCGTGTACTTGTCGAATGAATGGAGAGAAAGATCGCGCCCGAAGCCGGACTGCTTGCCGCCACCGAAAGGAATGGCGACATCCAGTGCATCCATGGTGTTGACCGAGACAGTCCCGGCTTTCAATGCCCGTGCCACACGATGAGCTCGGTTCAGGTCATCGCTCCAGACTGAGGCGGCGAGACCATAGATGCTGTCGTTGGCCAACTCAATCGCCTCCTCCTCGGAGTCGAAGGCACTGATGGCCAGCACTGGACCGAAAACCTCCTCACGCGCCAGGCGCATGTTTCTATCCACGCCAGCGAAAATCGTCGGCTGGATGAAGTTCGAAGAGCCATTGAACGTCAGGCGTTCGCCGCCTGCCAGGAGTTTCGCGCCGTCACCACGGGCTTGTTCGATCGCCTGCATGATACGAGCGGCTTGCTCGCTATCCACGATCGCACCGGCTTTGCTTTCAGGGTCCAGCGGATCACCGGGCAGCCAGGCCCGAGCCTTGGCGATCAGGCGCTCGACGAATTCATCATGGATAGAACGTTGCACGTAGAGCCGGGAGTTGGCCGAGCAGACCTCGCCCTGATTGAAGAAAATGCCGAACGCGGCTTTTTCCGCAGCCAGGTCCAGGTCCTGGCAGTCTTCGAAGACCAGGTTCGGGCTCTTGCCGCCGCACTCCAGCCAGACCTGCTTGAGGTTGGACTGCGCCGAGTACTGCATGAAATATTTACCGACCTGGGTCGAGCCGGTGAACACCAGGCAGTCCACATCAGGGTGCAGGCCCAAGGCCTTTCCAGCGCTTTCGCCCAGGCCGGGGACAACGTTCAACACCCCTTTCGGGATGCCGGCTTCGAGCGCCAGTTGACCCAGGCGCAAGGCAGAGAACGGCGATTGCTCGGCGGGCTTGAGGACCACGCTATTACCGGCGGCCAATGCCGGCGCGAGCTTCCAGGCCGCCATGTCCAGCGGGAAGTTCCATGGCACCACGGCAGCAACCACCCCCAGTGCCTCGCGAGTGATGGTGGCGAGGGCATTGCGCGCGGTGGGCGCGACCTGATCGTAGAGCTTGTCCAGGGCCTCACCGTACCAGGAGAACACACTGGCCGCGCCAGGCACGTCGATGTTGTAGGCATCCATGACCGGCTTGCCCATGCTCAGCGAGTCGAGCAATGCCAGCTCCTCGCGGTTGGCCAGGAGCAGTTCGGAGAGCCTGATCAGGATCTTCTTGCGCTCCACCGGAGCCATGTGAGCCCACGTCCCCTCTTCGAACGCCTGGCGAGCCGAACGTACCGCAAGGTTCACTTCGTCCTCGCCACATGCCGCGACACAGGCCAGCCGCTGGTTTGTCGCCGGATTGATCACCTCGAAAGTCGCCCCCGAGGCGCACGCGACCGGCTGCCCTGCGATCAAGGCATTTTCAATGAATGTTTGGCGGGCAGCCCGCTGCTGCCAGTAGTTGAGATCAAGCACACGCTACTCCCATGCCGACCGCCGATACGGTCAGTTTTTATTGGTTTCGCAGGATCATGCTCGACTCTCGCAGCGGGGAAAAATAGTAAAAATGTGTTCGGTTCCCAAGAAAAAACTGGGTAGCAACGAAGTTCTGGAGCAGCAGGCAAGATTCCGTTTTTTTATGCTCGGGATCTAACAAATCTACCGTCTTTGAAATTCCTACATCTACCTGGCACTCCTTCCCACCAGTTGTGCCCAATCTTCATACAACGCTTTCAGATCCTTCTCATAGAGGGGATCGGCTCACCTCATTGAAACTATTGCAGCAGCAAATCTGCCTGCATGCATTCACGTTTCAACGTAAGGAAGCAGCTCTTGAATAAGAAATTAAAACTCCTGGCCTTATCCGCAATCATTGCCACCGCCAGCGGCTGTGTCAGCTACAACAACAGCCAGCCGTCCTCGCCTATCGACAGTACCGTCAAGGCAGACTTGAAAGCGGACATCGCTGTCGGTGACGCGATCTCCGGCCAGTCTTCGGTCAACGTTCTGTTCGGTTTCCTCAAATTTGGTGGCGATTCCCAGTTTGCAGACGGTGTCAGCTATGGCGGTGAGAGCGGCGCCTTGAGCGGTCTTGGCCTTGATCCGGTCAGCGCAGTCAAATCTGCTGCAGCCTACAAAGCGGTCAAATCGTCCGGTGCCGACCTGATCGTCGCCCCTCGCTATGAAGTGAATGAAGAAAACTACTTCATCTTCAAGAAAGTCTCCGTCACGGTAAAAGGTAATAAGGGCAATATCCGCAGCATCCGCTAAAACATCCCCCCCAAGGTGTTTGTTCAGCAAACCATCCATCGCGCGTTTGCAAACCGCAAACTCTAGCGCGCGATACTCCGCAAACAGCTGTGAAGCCAGCTGTTTGCGGATTTAAGAGTTGAGGAATTCGCCGCGCGCCTTTCGGCACGGCTAACTGTCACTCCAGTGAAATACCAGGTTGCGCGCGGCCCCGGAGCCAACATCCGCGGTATCACGTCGCTCCTGACCAGCACGCGATGCAACGACCGTGTACTTGCCAGGCGGCAGCTGAACGTAAACCAGCGGACCGGCCTCAGTCAGGGTCAACACGCTTTTCCCCTGCGCATTTTGAATGGCGACATTTACATCCGGAATGTATTCGTTACCGACGCCGACGGAGAATGTCATATGCAGGTTGTAACCCTTGGTTTGCTGGATGGCCTTCGCCTCATCTTCACCGATACCACCCGACAGGTAGGCAACTCCGTTTTGTTCCTGGCGTTGGACCTGCACACCCGAAGTGTCGATCGGCTCAAGGTTGGCGGCCTGCGCAACAGGATTCATCAACACGCCGAAAGCGACAAAAAAGGGCAGGAATAGTGACTGCACGTACTTCATGATGACGCCTCCCGGGTTCCGCGGAACCCAATCGTTACTTAATTTTGATTTCCGGCGCGGTCGTCATGTTTTAGAACGATTTGTACTTGAATGCGCTACGAAACGTACTACAAGGATCGGCTCGGCGTGCGGGCTACGGAAAACTATTGCTTTCGACGTTGGCCAAGGTACTGACAGTAGAGTTTGGCAATGGCTTTGACGCCTCCAACCTTCGTACATGCGCCTGTTCTATAAAGCGTTCCCACTTTGTGACGCACTGCGTCACGAATTGAGCTGGACCCACTATCGCAGGCTGCTGCGGGTCGACAGAGACCCGGTTGTGCTGGAGTTTCTTGGCCTGCCGCTGGATCGAGAGCGGGCAGTGCTTGAAGAGCGGCTTCATCGGGAGCCATGATGGATTGTTCATGTACGGTGCGAAGACTATTGTAGGCAGCTACCCGCAAAGGTCCGACGCCAATGAATTTGCAGGACGCCCCCTCACTCGCCCCGACTCAAATCGAGCTGCCGCTAACGGCTGGCACTTCGGGCGAACCGTTCAAGCAAGCTGCCGCCGACGGTTTCATCCTTGGCGGCTTCACCTGGCGGCATGCGCGGCAGGACACCTCCCGGGCAGTGGTCATCATCAACGCCGCCACGTCGGTCCGCTGCCGACACTACTCGCGTTTCGCCGATTACCTGTTTGCCAACGGCTTCGATGTCATCACCTACGACTACCGCGGTATTGGCGAATCACGGCCAGCGTCTATGAAAGGACTGAAAGCGACCTGGTCCGACTGGGGCGCCCTGGACTTCGAGGCGATGCTCAAGCGCGTACAGCGTGAATTTCCCGGCCAGCCGATCGACGTGGTCGGTCACAGCTTTGGAGGCTGCGCTGCGGGCCTGGGAGCATCCGGCCAGCTCATTCGCCACCTGGTGACGGTCGGCGCGCAATTCGCTTACTGGCGCGACTACGCGTCCGCTCACCGCTGGCGGATGTTTGCCAAGTGGCATGTGGTAATGCCGCTGGTGACGAGGCTATGTGGATATTTTCCCGGCAAACGCCTCGGCTGGCTGGAAGACACCCCAGCCGGTGTAGTCCAAGACTGGAGCACGCCCACCGCTCGTTACGAAAAGCGCCCCAGCGGCCAGGACAGCCATGTCAGGAACTTCGCTGCGGTCACCGCGAAAACCCTGGCGATCAGCATCAGCGACGATCCCTACGGCACAATCGCGGCCATTGAACGCCTGCTCGGCTACTTCACTGGCAGCACAAACACCCACCTGCGCATTACCCCTGAAGACATCGGCGAACAAGAAGTTGGACATTTCGCCTTTTTTCGCAGCGCATACCAAGCCACACTATGGCCCATCGCACTGTCCTGGCTGCAAGCCGGCGAGCTGGCCCCCGGTACGCCCGGGCAAACAGTGCCACGCAACTGAGCCACCAGCCCTTTTCAACGAAATACGGAACGACGCCCATGGCCTCCGCCAACAAGCAGCACAAACGCGCCTCCCGCGCCAAGGCCAAGGCCAAGCAGAACCGCACCCAGCGAGCTGCCGCGCCGGTCGAGCTCGACCCGAACGACGACCGCATCGATTTCGAATCGGTGGACCTTACCGAGTTGTTCAAGAAAATGATCGACGCCGAGAAGATCAGCCAGCAAGCCATGTGCGCGGCCTTCCTCGAAGACCCGTTGCTGGAACTGGTGTACGAGCAGGAAGGCGAAGAAGGCGCGATGGACTTTATCCTCGCCGCACTGATTGAATATCGCCAATGGTCGGCCGAAACCGACGAAGCGGGCGCCCTGGCGTGGATCGAATCACCAGCCTTCCAGGCTGACTACGTGGCGGCGTCCGACGCCATCGCGGCACAAACCCAACAGAAACCGAACTGAGTTCCCATGGCCTCCCTGAACAAGCAACAGAAACGCGCCAAACGCGCAAAAGCCAAAGCCAAGCAGATCAATATCCACGGCAGAAAACCCGCCGCGCTGGACGATGACCTTGGCGAAATCGGCGAGCCGATCCCGGAATACACCCTGGCCATGTTCAGCAAAATGCGCGACGCCGAAGCCCTCAGCCGCAGCGAAATGCTCTCCGTGCTGCTGACGAATCTCGCCTTCATCATCATCGACCATCCAGAACTGCTGGACATGGAAAACGCCGATGACGAAGGCATGGCCGCCACTCACCTGGCCGCCGATATGCTGATCGACTACCGCATGTGGGCCGATGGCATGGACCGCGACGCCGCCCAGGCATGGCTGAGCGAGCCACAGTTCATCGCCGATTTCAGCGCAGCACTGGATGTCTACCGCGAGTCGCTGGAAACACCGGAAGAAAAAGCCGAGTAACGGTTACGCCTCAAACAAAAACGGCCGCTTGTCATCACTGACAGCGGCCGTTTTGCGTTACGCGGTATGAATCAGTTCAACACCACCGCGCCACCTTTTTCCAGCTTGCGGCGGCGAGCCACCAGCAAACCAGCAGCCACCACCAGCACGCTGAGCAGGCCAGTCGCGAGGATTTCCACACGATGAGCTTCCTGGAACAGCATGATGGTCAGGGCACCGACGATGAAAATGATCACCGCGTAGGTCAGGCCCGGGAACAACCACATGCTGAAAACGATTTTCTCGCCGCGAGCCATACGCTGCTTGCGCATGCGCAGTTGCGAGATCGCAATTACCAGGTAAACCAGCAACGCAATGGCGCCGGAGCTGGCCAGCAGGAACTCGAACACCGCAGCCGGGGCCACGTAGTTGGCGAAGGTTGCCAGGAACGCAGCACCAGTGGACAGCATCACCGCCCAGTAAGGGGTGCCGCTTTTGTTGGTGCGAGTAGACATGGCCGGCGCATCGCCGCGCTTGCCCAGGGAGAACAGCATGCGCGACGAGGTGTACAGCGCCGAGTTCAGGCAGCTGGTCACGGCGACCAGTACGACAATATCGACGATCATCTTGGCGTTAGGAATGCCCATGCGCTCAAGCACGGTCTGGTAGGAGCCCAGGCTCGCCAGCACCGGATCGTTCCAAGGCACCAGGGCCACGACGATGAAAATGGATACGAGGTAGAACAAGCCGATCCGCCAGATCACCGAGTTGGTGGCCTTGGAGATTTGCTTGCCAGGGTTCTTCGATTCCGCGGCCGCAATGGTCACGATCTCGGTGCCCATGAAGGAGAACATGGTGGTCAGGATGGCGCCCAACACCGCGCCCATGCCGTTTGGCAGGAAGCCCTGGGTGTCGAACAGATGGGAAACGCCGCTGACCTGGCTGCCCGGCAGGAAGCCGAAAATGGCCATGACGCCCAGAACAATGAAGCCGATGATGGCCAACACTTTGATCAGGGCAAACCAGAACTCGAACTCACCGTAGTTCTTCACGCTGAACAGGTTGGTCACGGTCAACAGCATAGTGATGACCAGGGCAAAGGCCCAGATATCCACACCTGGGAACCAGGCGTGCAGGATGGTTGCGGCGGCGTTGGCTTCCAACGGGATCACCAGGACCCAGAACCACCAGTACAGCCAGCCGATGGTGAAACCGGCCCAGTGACCAATCGCGCGATCGGCGTATGTCGAGAAGGAGCCCGTGTCCGGCGAGGCAACAGCCATTTCACCGAGCATGCGCATCACCAGCACTACCAGCATGCCGGCGGCGGCGTAAGCCAAGAGCACGGCCGGGCCTGCTGCAGCGATGGCGTGGCCCGAGCCAACGAACAGGCCGGCGCCGATAACCCCGGCGATCGACAGCATGGTGACATGCCGCGGTTTGAGCCCCTGTTCGAGGCCGTTAGAGCTTTGGATACTGCTCATTGAAACTACCTTTGTAAGGAAAAGCGAATGCATGCATCCCGCTTGTGTTCCTTCTTGTAAAAAGAAACAAACGGGGCGTTCCGGAATCTGCACGCAATAATTGCGCCAAAATGTTTCAAAGCCGTCTAACTCGGGAATTCCCCCCTGACCGGACAGTCATCGCAAGCCATTGATATTAATGGCACTTTGCCAGAGCGTTACCCTGCGACTCACTTTAGGAGCGATCCAGCGCACCGGAAACACACGTAAAAATTCCTCGACGCACGATAAAAGGGCAGATCCGGCACCTTTGGCCCGTTAGCGCTTCCAACCCCCCGCCAAAGCTGGCAACATCGCGCCCTTTTTTACGCGACAGCCGCCGCGCTTTTGTCTGAAAGCAGGGTTCAAACGACTGTTCGGTTGTTGATGGGGCGACAGTCTGCTGTGCCGATGCGACAACCTGCCACATACCACCCGTTTACTGCCCGTAGCGCTGTTGGCTGCCCTTGAAACGCTATGCTAGCTTGGCCGCCTCGCCAGGAAGGCCACCAACAGCAGGAGCGAATACACAATGAGGAACGCACATGGCTGAGGCCACGCCCGCGCTTGAAATCCGCAACTTGCACAAACGCTACGGCTCGCTGGAGGTACTCAAGGGTATCTCGCTGACCGCCCGCGACGGCGACGTGATCTCGATCCTCGGCTCTTCCGGCTCCGGCAAGTCCACGTTCCTGCGTTGCATCAACCTGCTGGAAAACCCACACCAGGGTCAGATCCTGGTGGCCGGCGAGGAACTCAAGCTCAAGGCCGCGAAGAACGGCGAACTGGTCGCTGCCGACGGCAAGCAGATCAACCGACTGCGCAGCGAAATAGGCTTTGTGTTTCAAAACTTTAACCTGTGGCCGCACATGAGCGTGCTCGACAACATCATCGAGGCCCCGCGCCGCGTGCTCGGCCAAAGCAAGGCCGAAGCCATCGAAGTCGCCGAAGCCCTGCTGGCCAAGGTCGGCATCGCCGACAAGCGCCACGCCTACCCGGCGCAATTGTCCGGCGGCCAGCAACAACGCGCGGCCATCGCCCGCACCCTGGCCATGCAGCCCAAGGTCATCCTGTTCGACGAGCCCACTTCCGCGCTTGACCCGGAAATGGTCCAGGAAGTACTTAATGTCATCCGCGCACTGGCCGAAGAAGGCCGCACCATGCTGCTGGTCACCCATGAGATGGGCTTTGCCCGTCAGGTCTCCAGCGAAGTGGTGTTCCTCCACCAGGGCCTGGTAGAAGAGCAAGGATCGCCACAGCAGGTGTTTGAAAACCCGCTTTCGGCGCGCTGCAAACAATTCATGTCCAGCAACCGCTAACGGAGCTAACCGCATGCGCAATTACAAGAAGGTCTTCCTGGCCGCCGCCGTTACCCTGGCGTTCAGCGCCGGTGCCATGGCCGAAACCCTGAAGATGGGCATCGAAGCGGCCTACCCGCCGTTCAACAATAAAGATGCCAGTGGCAATGTCGTCGGCTTCGACAAGGAAATCGGCGACGCCCTGTGCGCCAAGATGAAAGTCGAGTGCACCGTCGTGACCTCCGACTGGGACGGCATCATCCCGGCCCTCAACGCCAAGAAGTTCGACTTCCTGATCTCCTCGATGTCGATCACCGACGAGCGCAAGCAAGCGGTGGACTTCACCGACCCGTACTACTCCAACAAGCTGCAGTTCATCGCCAAGAAGGACGTCGATTTCAAGACCGACAAGGCTTCCCTGCAGGGCAAAGTGATCGGCGCGCAGCGCGCGACGCTGGCGGGTACCTGGCTGGAAGACAACATGGAAGGCGTTGAAGTCAAACTCTACGACACCCAGGAAAACGCTTACCTGGACCTGACTTCCGGTCGCCTGGACGGCATCCTGGCCGACAAGTACGTCAACTACGAGTGGCTCAAGAGCGACGCAGGCAAATCCTACGAGTTCAAAGGCGACCCAGTGGAAGAAAGCGACAAGATCGGTATCGCCGTTCGCAAGAACGACCCTATCCGCGAGAAGCTGAACACTGCGCTCAAAGAAATCGTTGCCGACGGCACCTACAAGAAGATCAACGACAAGTACTTCCCGTTCAGCATCTATTGATCCTGACCTGCCTGACCGGCGCCTGATGGCGCCGTTCACGGTATTGCCTGCCGCGATTTGAAAAGAAATCCATGATTATCGACCTCTACGGATTCGGCCCGGCGCTCGCCGCTGGCGCGCTGATGACTGTGAAACTGGCACTCTCGGCCCTGTGCCTGGGGCTGGTGCTCGGTCTGCTCGGCGCCTTGGCCAAGACTTCCCCGTACAAGCCGTTGCAATGGCTTGGCGGCACATACTCGACACTGGTTCGCGGCATCCCGGAGCTGCTCTGGGTGCTGTTGATCTACTTCGGCACCGTTAACCTGATGCGCGCCCTGGGCGAGTTTTTCGGTAACCCCGACCTTGAGCTCAATGCCTTCGCAGCGGGCGTCATTGCCCTGGGCCTGTGCTTTGGCGCCTACGCCACGGAAGTATTTCGCGGTGCGATCCTCGCCATCCCCAAAGGCCATCGTGAAGCCGGCGTGGCCCTGGGCCTGTCGAAATTTCGCATCTTCACCAAGTTGATCATGCCGCAGATGTGGCGCATCGCCCTGCCGGGCCTGGGCAACCTGTTCATGATCCTGATGAAGGACACCGCGCTGGTGTCGGTGATCGGCCTGGAAGAAATCATGCGTCACGCGCAAATCGGCGTGACCGTCTCCAAGCAACCGTTCACCTTTTATATGGTTGCGGCGTTCATGTATCTGAGTCTGACGATTCTGGCCATGACCGGCATGCACTTCCTGGAAAAACGCGCCGCTCGCGGCTTCGCGAGGAGCGCCCAATGAACTGGGAAGTCATCATCAAGTGGCTGCCGAAACTGGCCCAGGGCGCAACCCTGACCCTGGAACTGGTCGCCATTGCCGTCATCGCCGGCCTGCTGCTGGCGATTCCATTGGGCATCGCGCGTTCGTCGCGCCTGTGGTGGGTGCGAGCGTTTCCCTACGCCTACATCTTCTTTTTCCGTGGTACGCCATTGCTGGTCCAACTGTTCCTGGTCTATTACGGGCTGGCGCAGTTCGACGTGATCCGTAATAGCTCAATGTGGCCCTACCTTCGCGACCCGTTCTGGTGTGCCACGGCGACCATGACCCTGCACACCGCCGCCTACATCGCTGAAATCCTGCGCGGCGCGATCCAGGCGATACCGCCGGGTGAGATCGAAGCGGCACGGGCGCTGGGCATGTCCAAGGCCAAGGCGCTGATCTACATCATGCTGCCCCGCGCCGCGCGCATCGGCCTGCCGGCCTACAGCAACGAGGTGATCCTGATGCTCAAGGCCAGCGCCCTGGCCAGCACCGTGACGTTGCTGGAACTGACCGGCATGGCCCGCACCATCATTGCCCGAACCTACCTGCCGGTGGAGATATTCTTCGCCGCTGGCATGTTCTATCTGCTGATGGCCTACGTGCTGGTACGCGGCTTCAAGCTGCTGGAGCGCTGGTTGCGCGTCGATGCCTGCCAAGGGCGTTGATCCTCAGGTGCTGACGGGCGAGGAACTGCTCGCCCGTTTCACCGTGCTGGACACTTTTCTGACAGCGCATCAGGCCCTGTGGAAACCTCGCCCCTTCACACATCTGCAACTGCCCTGGGAAACCACCTACCCCGAACTCGCCACCTGGCTTCGCGGGCGATCGCTGGAAGAGGCGGAAAGCGCTCACAACCACCCTGCCCTTGTGGATGCGCCGCAGCCTTTTGCTTCGTTGGCGGATATTTCCCTGGCGCTGAGTGCGCTGGATGAATTGCCTGCTCATACGCTCGAAGCGCCAGCTCATCGATTGAATGTGGATGTACCAGGGCGCAAGTGGCAGCAAATTGAAGCCTTTGCCGGTCGACTGCAGTTTGCTGATTCCGCCAGGCATTGGCTGGACTGGTGCTCGGGCAAGGGACACCTGGGCCGCCGCCTGCTACAACCCGGACAGCAACTCACCTGCCTGGAATACGATCCAGCGCTGGTTGCCAGCGGCCAGGCACTCAGCCAGCACCATCGACTGCACGCGCTGCATGTCGAACAGGACGTACTGGCGGCCAATGCGGCAGCGCTATTGGAAGCTCGACATACACCCGTCGCACTGCATGCCTGCGGCGATTTGCACGTGCGACTGATCCGGCTCGCCAGCGCAGCCGGCTGCAAGCAACTGGCCATCGCCCCTTGCTGCTACAACCGGACCCACCTGACACGGTATTCGCCGATGTCCTCGGCCGCGCAACACTCTGACCTGCAGCTGTCCCTCGATGATCTGGGGCTGCCAATGAGTGAAACCGTCACCGCCGGCGCTCGTGTACGGCGTCAACGCGATACGTCGATGGCCCGACGCCTGGGCTTTGACTTGTTGCAAAGGCAACTGCGCGGCGTCGACGAGTACCTGCCAACCCCATCCCTGCCCAGCGCCTGGCTGGAAAAACCCTTTGCCGAATACTGCCAGCACTTGGCCGAACTCAAAGAGTTATCCACAGTCGGCGCCCAAAATTGGCCCGAGCTCGAGGCCGCCGGATGGCAGCGCCTTGCCCAAGTACGCAACCTAGAGCTCCTGCGCGGACTTTTCCGACGCCCATTGGAGCTTTGGCTGGTGTTGGATCGTGCTCTTTTCCTGCAAGAACAGGGTTACACCGTTCGCCTCGGCACCTTCTGCGAACCCTCGATCACACCGCGTAACATCCTGCTGCTGGCGGAACACCCTTAACGCCTCACAGCCTGTGGATAACTCTGTTGATGAAATATTAATGGATCCAATATTTACAGCTGCTTCAGCCCTGAAACAACGCCGGTCAAATTTCGTACACCGAATAAAAAACCCGCAAAACAGGCATTTGCGAACTAATGAGAACGGATCCACAAAAACACTGTAAACCGGGTGAATCGAAATTCGCGTTGTGCATAAGCGCTCGACCAAAAGACATAACCGAACGGCGAATTCACAACAACGCACGCAAGAACAGCATGCCCTGACACCTCGTTTTGGACCGCCCGATGACGATTTACGAGCAGCGAACGTCATCGACAGGGCGCCCAGCAAAAATAGTCAGAATTCAGGGGTTTACAGAACCTTCCCAATCGCTATAATCGTCGCCCTGACATGCCGGTATAGCTCAGATGGTAGAGCAACTGACTTGTAATCAGTAGGTCCCGGGTTCGATTCCTGGTGCCGGCACCATACAAAACAAAGCCCTCGTAGCAATACGAGGGCTTTGTTGTTTCTGCTGTCTGGAAAACCCAGATCTTAGTGACCCGCGCTCTGCCCGCCATCCACGTGGAGGATTTCGCCAGTGACGAACTTGGCGCCGTCCAGGTACACGACCGCGTTGGCGATGTCATCGATCTCGCCCATGTGCCCGACCGGGTGCAGAGCGCCCAGTGCGGCGTGGGTTTCTTCGCCGTGCATTGGGGTCTTGATGATGCCAGGCGATACAGCATTCACCCGAATGCCGCGCTTGGCGTATTCGATGGCCAGGGATTTGGTTGCCGCGTTCAAGCCACCTTTGGTCAGCGAGGCCAGTACCGATGGCACGCCGTCGATGGCGTGGTCCACCAGGCTGGTGGTGATGTTGACCACGTGGCCGCTGCCCTGTTTTTCCATCTCGGCGATGGCCAGTTGGGTGATGTAGAAGAAGCCGTTGACATTCACCGACAACACGTTGGCGTAGTCTTCAGCGGTGTACTGGGTGAACGGCTTGGCGATGAAGATCCCGGCGTTGTTGATCAGGGTGTCGACACGGCCGAAGCGTGCGATCGCTTCACGGATTACGCGCTGTGCAGTCTCTGGTTCGCCAATGTCGCCGGCCACGGTGAGGATGTCTGGATCGGTGGATGGCTTGATCGAGCGCGAGGTCGCGACGATCTGGTAGCCGAGCTCGCGGAAGGCCTTGACCATGCCGTCGCCCAGACCTTGGGATGCGCCAGTGATGACAACGACTTTTTTCGAATTGCTCATGATGAACCTCTACTCATAAATGATGGTTTGAAAAAAACTTGGTAATCAGGCTTTCGCCATTTGTCTCAACATCTGTTCGTAGTACTCGACCGACTGCGAACCGGACACCAGGTGACGGCCGTTGAGCACCAGGGCCGGGACCGAATTGATGCCGTGCTGGTGATAGAACGCTTCAAGCTCACGTACCTCGTCAGCAAAAGCGCCCGACGCCAACACCTCGCGTGCACGGCCCTCGTCCAGTCCGGCTTCACCCGCCAGCCGTACCAGCGTCTGCTGATCGCTCGGGTTCTGGCCTTCGCTGAAGTAAGCGCGAAGCAGGATCTTCTTCAGTGCCACCTGGCGTCCCTCTTCCAGCGCCCAGAGCAATAACCGGTGAGCGTCGAAGGTGTTGTAGAAGTGGGTGCGCTTCTCCAGGTCGAACTTGAAGCCGATGGCATTGCCGCGTTCGATCTGCATTGCTTTGCCATTGGCGACGTCCTGGGCGGTACGTCCGTATTTGCGCATCAAATGCTCGACCGCTTTTTCGCCTTCGGGCGGCATGTTCGGGTTCAGCTCGAAAGGCTTGTAGGTCAGCTCGACCGCCACCTCACCCGCCACGTTCTCGATCGCCTGCTCCAGCGCCGTCGCCCCCAGTGCGCACCATGGGCACACCACATCGGAGACGAAATCGATGGTGACTGAAGGCGTCATGACTGCCCCTCGTCCGCCAGTTGCTTGCGGTACTGGGTGGTGGTGATCCCGGCGTAGCCCCAGTTATCGGTGTCGACTTCCTCGATCACGATGTGGGTCAGGTCAGGGCGTTTGTTGAGGACGCGTTCCAGTGTTTCAGTGATCTCGGCGATCACCTGAGCTTTCTGCTCAGTGGTAACGCCATCGCGGGTGATGCGTACGCTTACGAAAGGCATGAGGGAAACTCCAGTGACCTTCCCGTCGGGATGATGGGAGAGGCGTTGGAGCTCAATGTAGGGAGTTCGCTGGAGGGGATAAAGGTGGGGACGGGAACATCATTAGTTACGTGGCGTAATAGATTCCTGCGTCAATGATGGCTCCGCCGGGAATATTCTCCGTTCGTTCTGAAGAAAAAGCCCCGAGTCATTCGGGGCTTTTCATTTTCGCGCGTTCGTCGGCGTAACGTTTAAATTCATTACTGTCGCGGCTTAGCAACTGCATCAGTTTCGGATGGATAAACAGCTTCTCCTTGCCCACCTGAATTTCCTCCAACACACCAATGGACACGAGATCCTTAAGGTGACGTGAAGCAGCCTGTCGTTGAGCAACTTTCTTGTCGACCACGTTGCTGATGCGGCAGTAGGGCTGTTCGAAGATGACGTCCACCAACTCCCGTGAGTAGGTTTTGGGTAGTTGGTCACGCACAAATTGAGTGGTGTGTTCGGACAATGCGCGGATTGCGGCAATTTTGGCGGTCGTCCAACGCGCGGTTTCCTCTACTGCACTGAGCATGAACAACAGCCATGGCTCCCACGCCTGCTGGGTCGTCACCTCCAGCAAGAGTCGATAGTAATCGGCACGCTGGGCAATGATGTAGCGGCTGAGGTACAGAATTGGCAGGTTCAGCAAGCCTTCCTGAATCAGAAACAGAGTATTGATGACGCGCCCGGTACGACCATTGCCGTCGACAAAAGGATGGATGGCTTCGAATTGATAATGCCCAACCGCCATGCGAACCAGTGGATCGAGATCGGTTTCGTTGTGCAGAAAGCGCTCCCAGTTGGCGAGAAGGTTGCGCTGGTGTTCTTCTCCTTCGGGCGGGGTATAGATGACCTCACCGGTCCGGTCATTGGCGAGCTGCGTGCCGGGTGTGCGGCGAATATCCAGTTTCGCGCCCTTCAACGTACGGCAGATTTCCACGGCGGTGTTGGTGGATAGCGGTCGTTCAGCCAGGGACTGGAATCCTTGGCTCAGCGCCGTTCGATAACGCAGCGCTTCTTTGGTGGCCGGGTCTGCGTGGTTTTCCGTGTCTTGGGCATGCTGGAACAGCAAATCCGTGGTGGTGACGATGCTTTCTATTTCCGAGCTAGCCTTGGCTTCGAGCAACGGAATGGTATTGATCAGAACCGTCTGGTTAGGAATCAACTCTGCTGCCTGTTTCAACTCGGCCAAGGCCGTGCGTGCCTCAATACATTTTTTGAGGACTGCACGTGTTTCCAGCTCGACTCCCGGCGGCAGCAGTGGAAGTTGGTTGTATGGCCTGTCTGCCTGCCATGGCAGCAACGGTTCGGTCATGGATGCATTCCTGATCATTTTGTATGTTTTTTGAGCAGAGATAGACCTCTCTCATGTCGCCAGTGTAGACATGAGTGCATAACGTGTCGCAATTTTCCACTTTTTGCGACACGTCCTCGGAACATGTCGCCGCGGACGACACGTTCACAACACATGTACCCGAAATCGACTTTTGACGACATGACCCATTTAGCACACGAAAAAAAGCCCCGAACCAGTCGGGGCTTCTTTTTACTCAGCCTTGAATCAGGCCTCGCCACTGCTACCGATCATCAGAAAACGTTGATCGGGTAATCCACGAACACACGCACTTCGTTACCGCTGACGTTGTATTCGCTCGACTTCTGCGACACGCGCAGGATGGAGCTGCGCAGCTTGATGCTCAGGTCTTTGGCCGGGCCGCTTTGCACGACGTACTTGAACTGGTTGAAGATTTCGCGCTCGGTGCCGCCTTCGCTGGTAGAGGTGGTGATGTTGTCACCGCGTACGTAGGCGAAGTTGTAGCTCAGGCCCGGTACACCGAAGGTGCTGAAGTCCAGGCCGTAGCCCAGTTGCCAGCTGCGTTCGTCTTCGGCGTTGAAGTCCGACCAGTAGGAGTTGGCCAGGTAGATGGTGTTGCCACCGTCACCGACGCGACCTTGATCCTTCTGGTAGCCGCCGTAGGCGTAGCCCAGGTTGCTGTCGCCGGTGCTGCGCTGGTGCGCCAGGGTGAACGAGTGTGGGCCGGTGGCAAAGGTGGCTGCCAGGCTCCAGATCTTGTTGTCGTCGCCGGTGAGGTTGTTGTCGCGAACGTAGGAATCATCCAGCTTGGTGCGATAGCCGTTGAAGTCCAGGGTCAGGGACTGATCCTTGTCGATCGGGAACACGTAGTTGGCGTTCACGTATTGCTTCTTCAATACGTCTTCGACGTCGGACGCGTACAACGCAGCCTTGAATTGTTCGGTGAACTGGTAGCTGCCGCCCAACACATTAATCGACTTCAGGCCGCCGCTGTCATGGCCTTCGGCGCTTTTACGCGATTCGGCGGTGAAGCGACCGGCGTTCAATTCCAGGCCCTTGATCTCCTTGGAGGTGATCAGGGTGCCGGTGTAGCTTTCCGGAAGCAGGCGACCGTTGTCGTAGCTCAGTACCGGCAGGACCGGCATTTGGTCGCCGTAAGTCAGCGTTGTGCTGGACAGGCGGAATTTGACCGCAGCGCCTGCTTTGGCCAAGTCGTCAGCCGGTTCGCCGCTGGCACCCTTTTTGAAAAAATCGATGCCTTGGGCGCCGCTACGGTCTTCATTGCGCTCCAGGTTGAGCGCGTACAGACCAAAGGCATCCACACCCACACCGATGGTGCCTTGGGTGAAGCCGGACGAGAATGTACCGATGGCCGCTTGGCCCCACTCGGACTTGTCCGGGTTGCCGTCTTTGTAGTCACGGTTCATGTAGGCGTTGCGCAGCAGCACTTTGAGGCTGCTTTCTTCAACAAAACCCTTGGATTCGGCCTGGTCGTTAGCCATGGCCTGCGTAGCGCTCAAAATCCCCAGAGCGATCAGGCTGATTCGCTTGTTCAACATGTTGTTTTCCTTATTACGGGTTGAAACGCGCTGTGTCGATCGGCTGAAACGGCGCTATCGCACTCTTTTTTCATTCCGCAAAGAAAAAGGCCCGCCCACGATCAGTCGCGGCGGGCCTTTTATTATTTTTCGGTCATGGCGGTCTGCCACAGGCGTTGGGCAGGATCGTAGCTGCGGTGTTAACGATATGTCAATTTCATGAATCGTCTGTAAATAGGCGTAAATCGTCTAAGAAGTGAGGTTCCTTGGCAGAAAAACTCAAACCGTGTCAGGCGCGAAGCAACCTGCGCCCACAAAAAAAGCGCTGCCATCCCGGCAGCGCTTTTCTTTTATCAATCCATTGTTTTTCTTCTTATCCTTCCATCACATCCCATAACGCATCCAGTTCTGCCTCGCTGAATAAACCAGCGGGGTAGCGTTCGATCATCGTCCGGCGCGGATCACTATGTGTGGTCTGACGCGTTCCTTTGGACTTGAACCAATTCGCCAGAGTCTGGAGCGATTCAGCATTTACCGCCAGGGGATGCAACGCCCGGTCGCTCACCACATTTACATCGGCGTTCATTTCAGCGCTCTCTCCTGGTTTGCGAGCGGCCTAACTTATCCAAGGTTTATGACAGAACAACTAAGTTCTCCCCCTCCCTGTTTTGCGCCATGAGCGATACAAGAGCTATGCCAAGGTGCCTTGAATGTCGACGAGCGGATACAAAAAAGCCCGCCGTCCAGAAGGACTGCGGGCTCTATACCAGTTGGTGCGCGAAAACGTTTGCCTGATTTTTTTTGCAACTATCTCAAGCTGTTACGAGGGCACTCATTCCTTGTGTGGCGCTGGCTGCTGTTGGGTAAGGCAGTGAATGTTACCGCCCCCCAGTAACAGTTCACGACCTGGAACCATGACCACTTCGTGCTGCGGGAACAGTGTCTGCAAAATCTCTTTTGCCGGAACATCCAGTGGGTCGTCGAAACTCGGGGCAATGATGCCGCCGTTGACGATCAGGAAGTTGACGTAAGAGCCGGCCAGACGCACGCTCGGGTTACGCTCCTGAGTCCCGTCGACCGGATCGACACCGGCACATTCTTCCTCGGTCGCATACAGCGGCCCTGGAATCGGCATCTTGTGCACCGTGAACGGGCGGCCCTTGGCGTCGGTGCTGTTTTGCAGCACCTTCATGGCCGCCTGGCAACGTGGGTAGTTCGGGTCCTGTGGATCGTCTGTCCAGGCCAACAGCACTTCACCCGGACGCACATAGCAGCAGAAGTTATCCACATGGCCATCGGTTTCGTCGTTGAACAGACCGTCCGGCAGCCAGATGATCTTATCCACAGCCAGATTGTCTTTGAGCACCGCTTCGATTTCTGCACGGTTCAGGTGCGGATTGCGATTGCGGTTGAGCAGGCATTCTTCAGTGGTGATCAGCGTGCCTTCGCCATCGACATGGATCGAACCGCCTTCGAGCACGAAGCCCTCGGTGCGATAACGTGGGCTGCGCTCGATTTCGAGGATCTTGCCGCCCACTTGTGAGTCGCGGTTCCACGGCGAATACAGGCCGCCGTCGAAACCACCCCACGCGTTGAAATCCCAGTTCACGCCCCGGACCTCGCCGCTGTTGTTGATGACGAAGGTCGGGCCGGTGTCCCGAACCCAGGCGTCGTCGCTGGACATCTCGACCACGCGGATGTTCGGAACGTCGAGGCGTGCACGGGCGTTTTCGTATTGGCCGGCGGACACCGCCACGGTGACAGGTTCAAAACGGGCGATAGCCTTGGCCACCGCGACGTGCGCGGCTTGTGCAGGCTTGCCGCCCAGGCGCCAGTTGTCCGGGCGCTCAGGCCAGATCATCCAGGTCTGGGTCTGGGGTGCCCACTCGGCCGGCATGTAGAAGCCATCTGCGCGAGGGGTGCTTTTCAAAGTGGTCATGTCGATCAGGACTCCAGGGTACCGTCGAGGGTTTTCAGCGCGCCGTACAAGTTCGGACGACGGTCACGGAACGAGCCCCACGCGCTACGGATGTGTTCCAGTTGGTCGAGGTCGAAGGTGTGAACCAGGATGCCTTCTTCGGTTTCGTTGAGTTCCTGCACCTTCTCGCCGAACTGGTTGGCGATGAACGACGAACCATAGAAGGTTATGTCATAGCCGTCTTGTTCTTCGTTGCCAATGCGATTACTGGCGATCAGCGGCATCAGGTTAGCGCCGGCGTGGCCCTGTTGCACGCGTTGCCAGTGATCACGGGATGAAATGGTCTTGTCGTGGGGTTCGCTGCCGATGGCAGTCGGGTAGAACAGGATTTCCGCGCCTTGCAGCGCCATGCTGCGCGCAGCCTCGGGGAACCACTGGTCCCAGCAGATGCCCACGCCGATTTTCGCGTAACGGGTGTTCCACACCTTGAACCCGGTGTCGCCCGGGTTGAAGTAGTACTTCTCGTGATAGCCAGGGCCATCCGGAATGTGGCTTTTACGATAAATCCCGAGGTTGCTGCCGTCGGCATCGATGATCGCGATGCTGTTGAACCGCGCACGGCCCGCCAGTTCGTAGAAGCTGATCGGCAACACGACTTGCAGCTCCTTGGCGACTTTCTGGAAGTGCTTGATGGCGACGTTGTCTTCCACCGTTGTCGCCAGTTGCAGGTAATCCGGGTTCGGCTTCTGGCAGAAGTACGGCGCTTCGAACAATTCCTGGATGAGGATGATTTGCGCGCCTTTGGCGGCGGCTTCACGGACCAGTCTTTCAGCGACCTCAATGTTGCCTTCGAGGTCCCAGGAACAGGCCATTTGCGTGGCAGCGACAGTAACGTTACGGCTCATGAAGCATCTCCGGGCAAGTGCGTGACGGTCGGGCATGGTTCATCCACACCCTGGCATTGGCGACTTTATATCCGATAAAAATCGGCTTTTGAAGCTTTTAGTTCGCCTTTCGTCTTAAATCACCCACTTAAACCCGATAACAATCGACTTTCACATACCCCATGTAGGAGCTGCCGCAGGCTGCGATCTTTTGATCTTCAAAGCCGTTACTGGCGCCAAAAAGTCAAAAGATCGCAGCCTGCGGCAGCTCCTACAGGGGATCAGCGGTGATACTTACAGTCCTTCGCTTAGCACCTTCGAAAGCATGTCCACGAAGAAATCCACGCTCTGGCGCGAAGTGACCATCGGCGGCTTGATCTTCAACACGTTCAGGTAATCGCCCGTCGGTTGCATGAAAATCCCCAGCTCTCGCAAGCGATCGCACAGCGCGGTGGTTTCTTCGGTGGCCGGTTCCAGGGTTTCACGGTTGCGGATCAATTCCACCCCCAGATAGAACCCGGAGCCGTGCACGGCACCGACCAACGGATGAATATCGATCAGCGCTTCAAGTCGCTCCTTGAAGTACCCGCCAACGACCTGGGCGTTTTCCCAGAGTTTTTCCTCCTCCATCACATCCAGCACCGCCATGCCGATCTGACAACTGACCGGGCTGCCACCGGCGGACGAGAAGAAGTAGCCCTCGGCCTCCAGCGCTTCGGCGATTTCCCGGCGGGTGATCACCGCGCCCAGCGGCTGTCCGTTACCCATGCCCTTGGCCATGGTGATGATGTCCGGTACCACGCCCTGCTCTTCAAAACCCCAGAAGAAATGTCCCATGCGGCCGTAGCCAACCTGCACTTCGTCGGCGATGCACACGCCGCCCTGGGCACGAACCATTGCGTAGACCTGCTGCAAATAACCCGGTGGCAGGGAGATGCCGCCGGCATTGCCGTATACCGGCTCGCAAATGAACCCGGCCAGTTGACGATCTTGCCTGGCGATTTTCGCCAGGTTGTGTTCGACGCTGCGCACGTAGTCCGGCGCGCTGTCAGGGCCGCGGAATTCACCGCGATAGGTGTTCGGCGCGGTCACCGGGTGCACCCAGTCCGGGCGGCTGCTCAAGGCCTTGGGGTTGTCGGCGATCGAAGTCGATACCGCATCCGCGCCTACGGTCCAGCCGTGATAGGCCTCCAGCACGCTGAGCATGTCGCGCCCGCCGCTGTAGGCCCACGCCAGGCGAATCGCCAGGTCGTTGGCTTCGCTGCCGCTGTTGACCAGGAATACCCGGTCCATGCCCTCGGGCGCCAATTTCAGCAGGCGCTCGGAGAACTCGGCCACGGCCGCGTAGTTGAACCGCGAGTTGGTGTTGAGCAACGACCACTGGCGGCTGGCGACTGCCGCCATGCGCGGATGGCCGTGGCCGAGTACCGCGACGTTGTTGAGCATGTCGAGGTACGAGCGGCCCTGCATGTCGATCAGGTGGTTGCGCCAGCCGCGTTCGATGCGCGGCGGGTCGACGTAATAGTGTTTTTGCGTGCGGGCGAAACTGGCGCCACGGCGGGCCAGCAAGGTCTGTGAATCGAGTTCCTCCTGCGCATCGCAAGCCAGTCCCAGCAGCGTCGCGGGCGATGGGCACAGCGCTTGCCATGCGGCGGCACGTGAAGGTGTACAAAACAACGGCGCGCTGAACGAAGCCCCTCGGCACAGCTGCACGATCAACGGTCCGCTGACCGAGCCCAGCACCTGGCCCTTGACCAGCGCCGCGCCGCTATGCAGCGAGGGCGTGACACCCCACAGCCGCACGCTCAATTGCGGACCGTCCAGTTGCAACACCCCGGGCATCGGCTGGTGCACCACCCCGGCGAACGGCGCTTCGACGGCCGTGCCGTGGGGTACGCGCAATTCGACGTGCAGAGGGCAGGTATCCGGCTCGCTGGCCGTGTCAGGGCGCGTGCGTGACAACCGGTATTGCCCATAACGACTGGCCGCCAGGCCGTGGACAGCGGCGGCCTCATCCAACAGGCGCTGATCGATGCCTTCCTGCTCCCAGTTACCGGCCTCGAAATGCGGGCTGAGCACGCCCAGGTCGATCAACGCAAACTCACGCCCCACCAGGCTCGGCAGCAGCGGGGCGAAGCCTTCGCTGCCGATGCCCGGAAGGCTCTGCCCGACAGCCGACAGGATAGCCGTTTCCATCAGCGCCAACGGTACCGACGTGGCCACACGGAAGATCTCCCATTCGTGGACCAGGTTGTCGCGGCTGTAGGTATTGCCCGGATCGATGCTCACCTGTTGTTCACCACTGAGCACCAACACCGCTGCGCGAGCGACGATCAGCGGCCACAGCGCCAGCAGTTCTTCATGCTGCAACGGATTGACCGCGTGATACGCCTGTACCGCTGGCAAAATACAGAACGGATCGCCTTCGCCATGATGCAACAACGCTGCACAGGTCACCGACAGATCGGTAATGCGCCAGGTTCGGATCAAGTCGCCGAAATCGATCACACCTTGCAGTTGCCAATGGCGTTGCGCATCGCGCTGCCACACCACGTTGTCGTCGGTGATGTCCATGTGAATGGCCTGCACCGGCAACTTGTCTTGCAGCGGCAACAAATGGCGCTCGGCCTGCTCGGACGCTTCAACGATCAGTCGGCGTTGGGCTTCATCCTTGATCACCGGCAACAGATGCGCGATCAGTGCGTGGGCGTGACGCGCGTCCCACTGCAGGGTTCGCACCAGCCCAGGATGGTCAAAATCCGCCAGTGCCAGGTCCATTTCACCGCACAGCCGCCCGAAACCGGCGACCACCGTTCGATTGAAATGCTCGAGGTGCGTCAGGGACTGGCCCTCGATGTAGTCCAGCAAACGCACATGCACCGCTTGGCCAGCGACCTCCAGGGACAACAGGTCCGCCCCGTTTTTCGCCGCAATCACACGCGGCACGTGCACATCAGGATGTTCAGCCAGATGCTTGAGCCCGGCATGCTGGGCTTGCAACTCCAGCGCCGAATAGTCGCCCCGGCAGATTTTCAGGACATAACGCCCTTGAGCACTGTCGACGCGAAAGTTCAGATCCTGCTGGCTGCCAAGGGCCTGCAACGTACCGTCGAACCCGTAATGCGCCTGCAAAAGCTCAAGCGCTTGCTCGGCAGAGACTTGCGGGCTGGGCAAACTGGCGCGATGAATCAACGTGGCGAGCGGCATACAACGACCCCTGAAATTTTATTAGGCGCCTATATCGCCACTGCTCGGGGCGATACGCAACCCCCCTTCAGCCGGCTGGCAAGCGGCTGGATCGGTCAACTTCGAAGAAAAAAGCACACGACACTCGCCCTTACAGGCACTCTGGGCAAGAATGGCGACCATCAATGCCCATCGTTGGAGAAACCCATGAATGTTGTGACCACCGACCTGCCCGGTGTTTTGATCATCGAGCCCAAGGTTTTCGGTGACGATCGTGGTTTTTTCTACGAAAGTTTCAACGCGAAGGTTTTCAAGGAAGCCACTGGCCTTAGCACTCAATTCATTCAGGACAACCATTCGCGCTCGCAAAAAGGCGTGCTGCGCGGGCTGCATTACCAACTTGAGAATACCCAGGACAAACTGGTTCGGGTCTGTGCCGGGGAAATCCTTGATGTGGCTGTTGATGTGCGGCGCAGTTCGCCACATTTCGGCCAGTGGGTTGCCGTGCGTCTTTCTGCGCAGAACAATCGCCAACTGTGGATTCCCAAGGGTTTCGCCCACGGTTTCCTGGTGTTGAGTGAGTTCGCCGAGGTTTTGTACAAAACCACTGAGTACTACAACCCATCGGCCGAACGCAGCATTCGCTGGGACGACCCCGACCTGGCCATCGACTGGCCGCTCGATACTGCGCCGCAACTGTCGGCCAGGGACCAGGCCGCGGCATTTTTCAAGGACGCCGACGTCTTCGACTGACACACCGCTCGCACCGGCCGCAAGGTGCGCAGACTGCGTCGGCAAGCCTAGGCATAATGCACCTGTATCCACAGGCGCTCGATGCTCATGACTCCAACCCTTCCCCGCAGACCCCGCTGGCGCAGCCTGGCCCTGCTCGCACTGTGCCTGGCGCCCTTGCTGTGGCCGCTGGAGCATCTGGCCGAGCGCTATTACCGCAGCGAATTGGCTGGGCAGAATCGCCAGACCCTCGATCTCTACGTCGCCAACCTGCTGGGCACCCTGCACCGTTATGAAGTACTGCCGCAGATCCTCGGCGACCTGCCGGCCCTGCGCGCCGTGCTTGGCGCGCCAGACGATGGTGTCACCCAAGGCAACGCCAATCGCCTGCTGAAGAACATCAGTAACCAGACCGGCGCCGAAGTCATGTACCTGATGGACACGACGGGCAAGACCCTGGCCGCCTCCAACTGGGACAAGCACGACAGCTTCGTCGGCCGCAACTTTGCCTTCCGGCCGTACTTCAGCGAAGCCATGGCTGGGCGGCTCGGGCGATTTTTCGGGCTGGGCACCACGTCCGCCAAACGGGGCTACTTCTTTGCCGCCGCCGTGCGAGAGGGCGAAAAAATCATCGGCGTGCTGGTAGTCAAGGTCGACCTCGACCACACCGAGAGCCTATGGGGCAAAACCCCGGAGCAACTGCTGCTGACCGATCACAACGGCGTGGTCATCCTCACCTCGCGGCCGGAATGGCGTTTTCGTTCGACCCGTGAGTTGAGCGAAGAAGAGCGCAAGGCCATTACCGCGATCCAGCCCTACCCCACCCGCGAACCCAAGCCGCTCAAGCTCAATCCCAATGCCTGGTTGACCCAGACTCAGCCGATCGCGGAAACCGGCTGGAACGTCAGCATCCTCGCTCCGCGCACCCTGATCGATCGTCCGGTGCGCACGGTGGTCGCCATCGGTGGCGCGACGCTGCTGGTGTTGATGCTGTTGCTCGGCCTGATGATGCAACGCCGCCGTCATTACCTGGAACGCATCGCCTTCGAAGCCAAGGCCCGACGCGAACTGGAAGGCCGGGTGGCTGAACGTACCAGCGACCTTGAGGGCCTCAACCGCCGACTCAAACAGGAAGTGCTGGAGCGCGAACAGGCCCAGCAAGAACTGGTTCGCGCCCAGGATGACCTGGTGCAGGCTGGCAAGCTCTCGGCGCTGGGAACGATGTCGGCTAGCATCAGCCACGAGCTCAACCAACCGCTGGCAGCCATCCGCAGCTACGCGGAAAACGCCGAAGTGTTGCTCGACCACCAGCGCACCGACGATGCCCGTGGCAACCTCAAGCTGATCAGCGAACTGACCGGGCGCATGGCGTCGATCATCGCTCACCTGCGCGCCTTTGCCCGGCGCGACCGCCACGCCCCGGAAAGCGTCGCCCTGCAACCGGCGCTGGACGATGCCCTGGCCTTGTTGGCCAAGCGCCGGCGCAGCATGGAAGTCGAGCTGATCCGCGATTTGCCCGCCGCCACATTGTGGGTCGAGGCCGGAGAAACCCGCCTGCGCCAGGTGCTGGGCAACCTGCTGGCCAACGCCCTCGATGCCCTGACGGAAAAAGGTCCGCCGCGTAAACTCTGGCTGAGTGCCCAATCCACGGGCGAAGGCGTCAACCTGTACATTCGCGATAACGGCCCCGGTTTCTGCCTGGAGGCCCTGGGCCGCGCCAGCGAGCCCTTCTACACCACCAAGACCCGTACCCAGGGGCTTGGGTTGGGGCTGGCGATCTGCGAGACCCTGATGCGCGCCTTCGGCGGCGAACTGTCGTTCGCCAACCACAAGGAGGGCGGCGCCCTGATTACCCTGAAGCTACGCGCAGGCGCACCGGGTGTGAGCCTGCAACCGTCCGAGGACCGAAGTGCATGAGCATCGACAATCGCATCCAGGTCGTGTTGATCGACGACGATCCCCACCTGCGCCAGGCCTTGAGCCAGACCCTGGACCTCGCCGGCCTGAAGATTCTGCCGCTGGCCGAAGCCAAGGGCCTGGCCGCACAACTGGAGCGCGACTGGCCAGGCGTGGTCGTCAGCGATATTCGCATGCCAGGCATGGACGGCATCGAACTGCTGACCGAACTCCACGCCCAGGATCCGGAACTGCCGGTGCTGTTGATCACCGGCCACGGCGATGTGCCGCTGGCGGTGCAAGCCATGCGCGCCGGTGCCTATGATTTTCTGGAAAAACCCTTCGCCAGCGATGCGCTGCTCGACAGCGTGCGCCGTGCCCTGGCCTTGCGCCGACTGGTGCTGGACAACCGCAGCCTGCGCCTGGCCCTGAGCGATCGCAATGAATTGAGCACGCGCCTGGTCGGGCAGTCGCCCTCGATGCTGCGTCTGCGCGAGCAAATCGGCGCCTTGGCGGCAACTCGGGCAGACGTGCTGATCCTCGGCGAGACCGGGGCCGGCAAGGAAGTGGTCGCACGAGCCTTGCATGACCTGTCGAGTCGGCGCAGTGGTCCGTTCGTGGCGATCAACGCCGGAGCGTTGGCCGAGTCGGTGGTCGAAAGCGAGTTGTTCGGGCATGAGCCCGGTGCTTTCACGGGCGCGCAGAAACGCCGCATCGGCAAGTTCGAATTTGCCAACGGTGGCACGTTGTTTCTCGATGAGATCGAAAGCATGAGCCTGGATGTCCAGGTGAAATTGCTGCGCTTGCTGCAGGAGCGGGTGGTCGAACGCCTGGGCGGCAACCAACTGATCCCGCTGGACATCCGCATCATCGCCGCCACCAAGGAAGACCTGCGCCAGGCCGCCGATCAGGGCCGATTCCGTGCCGACTTGTACTATCGCCTGAACGTCGCGCCATTGCGCATTCCCCCCCTGCGCGAACGCGGTGAGGACGCGCTGGTGCTGTTCCAGCATTTCGCCGATGAAGCCAGCGCCCGCCACGGCTTGCCGCCCCATGAACTGCAACCCGGACAACGCGCCCTGCTGTTGCGCCACGCCTGGCCCGGCAACGTGCGCGAGTTGCAGAATGCTGCCGAACGCTTCGCCCTTGGCCTGGAACTGGCGCTGGATAACAACGAGGTGCAAGGCACGGTCGGCACGACGGTAGAAATGGTCAGCGGCGGGTTGAGCGAGCAAGTGGAAAACTTCGAAAAAACCTTGATTGCCGCCGAACTGGCGCGCTCGCACAGCTCGGTGCGCAGCGTCGCCGAAGCGCTTGGCATTCCACGCAAGACCTTGCATGACAAATTGCGCAAGCACGGCTTGAGCTTCGCCGATAGTGGCGCCCCCACCCACAGCGACGACCTCGATTGAGCCACCGCCCACTTATCCACTGCAAACAAGAGGCCCCTGAATGAGCCGCGACAGTCGTCAACTGGAATCCGTCCTCCATCACGACATTCCCCTCACCCGGGACATGGGCCTGAAGGTGCTCGACTGGCACGATCAACAACTGCGCCTGTACTTGCCGCTGGACGCCAACGTCAATCACAAGAGCACCATGTTCGGCGGCAGCCTGTATTGTGGCGCAGTGCTGGCCGGTTGGGGCTGGCTGCATCTGCGCCTCAAAGAAGAAGGGATAACCGACGGACACATCGTTATTCAGGAAGGGCAGATCAACTACCCGCTGCCGGTGACAGGGGATGCACATGCCATTTGCCAGGCGCCGGGTGCACAGGTGTGGAAGAAATTCCTGGCGATGTATCAGCGATACGGACGGGCGCGGCTGGTCCTGCACACGCGGGTGGTGAACGCGGGTAGCGATGAGGATGCGGTGAAGTTCGAAGGGCAATACGTGTTGCACCGGTAAATCAAAGGTTCGCAGCCTGCGGCAGCTCCTACAGGGTTATGTGTATACCTGTAGGAGCTGCCGCAGGCTGCGATCTTTTGATTTTAATCTCGAGCCAGCGCCAACAGTTTCTCCCGCCATGCAGCCTTGGCCGGCAGTGCGAGGAAAAATTCGTTCAGCAGCGATTCCCGCGCCGGATAGCAGAACGGAGCGCCATTGAGATCCAGCACCTCGCCACCCGCCCCTTCCAGCACGCCTTGCGCCGCCGCCGTGTCCCACTGCGAAGTCGGCGCCAGCCGTGGATAACAATCCGCCGCCCCCTCGGCCAACAGGCAGAATTTCAGGGAGCTGCCGATACTGGCCAGTACCAGTTCACCCAGGCTGGCACTCAATCCGGCCAGCAAGCGTTCCTGTTGTGGACTGGAATGGCGACGGCTGGCCACCACGGTGAACGGTTGGCCAGGCTCCAGCACCTCACGCACCTGAATCGCCACGGGCGTACCCCCCTGATCGCAACGCCACGCGCCGAGCTCGGAGCCTCCGACATAGTAACGCCCGCTAGTCGGCATCGACACCACGCCAAATACCACGCGCCCCTGTTCGATCAACGCGATGTTGACGGTGAACTCTTCGCTGCCGCTAATGAATTCCTTGGTCCCGTCCAACGGATCGACCAACCACCAGCGCTGCCAACTGGCGCGAACACTCTGCGGGATGTTGGCGTCTTCTTCGGACAACACCGGAATACTCGGATCAAGCGCCGTCAGCCCGGCCAGAATCAGATGGTGAGCAGCCATGTCTGCGGCAGTCACGGGTGAATCGTCAGTCTTGGCAGTCACCGCCGTGCCGACGCGCCAAAACGGCAAGATCGCCTCGCCGGCCTTCAATGCCAGCTCGACCACCGGCGCCATCAACGGATGGGGAAAATTCATGGCTGGAACACCCCGCGCTGGATCAGCAGGTCACGGGCCAGGTACAACGCCGCCAAGGCACGGCCTTCAGTGAACTTCGGGTTCTGCGCCAGCGCCGACAATTCGCGCAGGTTGATCTTGTCCACGCCCATCGGCTCCGGCTCGTCACCTTCCAGGCGCTCTTCGTACAGATCAGTGGCCAACACCACCTGGATTTTCTGGCTCATGTAACCAGGTGACAACGACAGCTCGGTCAGATGTTCCAACTGTCGCGCGCCATAACCTGCCTCTTCCTTGAGCTCGCGTTCGGCTGCCGCCAAAACGTCCTCGCCTGGCTCGATCAAGCCTTTAGGCAGGGATAATTCGTATGCATCGGTACCGCCGCAGTACTCTTCGACCAATACGGCATGGTCGGCATCGAGCATCGCAACGATCATCACGGCACCATAGCCTGCGCCCTTGCCGACCAATCGCTCATAGGTGCGCTCTACGCCGTTGGAAAAACGCAGCTTCAGCTCTTCGACGCAGAACAAACGGCTGGTGGCGACAATCTCGCGGGCGAGGATGGTGGGTTTCTGGCGCATGAGCGGCTCCTGGGCGATAGCGGGTTACTATACCCGGCCTATCCTGATTGTTGTCCCCGGATACCTTTTTTTACCGTTGGAGAAGTCTTTATGTCCCTGCTGCCCTGGCACGACATCGATACCGTTCTGCTGGACATGGACGGCACGCTGCTGGACCTGCACTTCGACAACCATTTCTGGCTGGAGCACTTGCCCCAGCGTTATGCCGAACTGCACGGGGTGAGCCGGGCAATGGCCGAACTGGAATTGCAGCCGTTATTTGAACGCAATGCCGGTCAGCTGCAGTGGTACTGCCTGGATTTCTGGAGTACCGAACTGAAACTACCCGTGCGCGAGCTGAAACTGGAAACGGCTCATCTGATCGCCTTGCGCCCGGATGCGGACACCTTCCTGGCGGCGATCAAGCGTGCAGGCAAGCGTGTGGTGCTGATCACCAATGCGCATCGCGATTCGCTGTCATTGAAGCTGGAAAGAATCGAGCTGGCGCCGTATTTCGAACGTTTGATCAGCTCCCACGATTACGGTTTCCCCAAGGAAAACCCGCAGTTCTGGGATGCCTTGCAGGCCGACATCGACTTCGACCCGGCGCGCAGCCTGTTTATCGACGACACACTGCCGATCCTGCGCAGTGCCCGGGAGTTCGGCGTGGCGCATTTACTGGCGGTGAAAGAGCCGGATAGCCGTAAAGGGCCCAAGGACACGGGAGAATTTGCGGCGGTCGGGGATTATCGGGATTTGATAACTGGCCTTTGATTCCTTTAGGAGCTGCCGCAGGCTGCGATCTTTTGACTTTGATCGTAAAAAACCAGATCAAAAGATCGCAGCCTGCGGCAGCTCCTACAGGGCCTCACATTATTCAGGAATCCGCAGCGATTGCCCCGGATAGATCTTGTTCACATCCTTGAGCATCGGTTTGTTGGCTTCGAAGATTTTGTTGTACAGGTTGGCATTGCCGTACACGCGCAGGGAAATGGCGCTCAAGGTGTCGCCCTTCTCGACCACGACAAACTTCGCGGCCACGACCACTGGGCCGGTCACGGTGATCTGGTCTTCAACACCGCTGACACCCGCCACGTTGCCCAGCGTCAGGAGAATTTTTTCCTTCTCTTCCTGCGTCTTCGCTTCGCCGCTGGCGATGACCTTATCGCCCTCGACCTTCACCTGAATCTTGGAAGTATCGATCCCCGTCAACGCACTCTGTACATGCTTGGTCAATGCCTCGCTGTTGGCTTCAGCCTTGTCCGGCGTCAACGCGTCGAGAATTTTTTCACCGGCTTCTTTGAGAAAACTGAACAGGCTCATTGTTTCGCTCTCCTTGGGTTTCGGGTTCCAGACGCAAAAGCCTAGACCACGGCAGCCGTTTGCCAATCCAAACCGACCAATGACGCCGCTTGCGCTAGAATCGACCCCTTCCCGCACCCTGGAGCGAAGATGGACATCAAGCAGCTGAAATTCCTCATCGCTCTGGATGAAACCCGCCATTTCGGCCAAGCCGCCGCACGCTGCCATATTACCCAGCCGACCCTGTCCATGCGCCTGCGCAGCCTCGAGGAAGAACTCGATCTGCCACTGGTCAATCGCGGCCAGCGCTTTGAAGGCTTTACTGCACCTGGCGAGAGGGTGCTGGCCTGGGCGCGCACCGTCTTGGCAGCCTATGACGGCTTGTACGCCGAGGCGGCGGCCTGTCGCGGCAATCTGGTCGGCACCTTGCGCCTGGGCGTGGTGCCGCTGTCGAGTTTCGATCCGTTGCCGCTGATGCAGCGCCTGCACGCAGAACACCCGAACCTGCGCTTTGAACTCTCGGCGCTGAGCTCCGAGCAGATCCTCGAACAGCTGGCGAACAATCGCCTGGACCTCGGCGTATCCTACCTCGAACGCCTGGATGCCGAGCGTTTCGACTCCTTCGCCTTCAGTGAAACCCGCATGGGCCTGCTCTACGATCAGCGCTTCTTTACCTTTGGCGAAGCACCGCTGAGCTGGGAATCGTTGATCGAGTTGCCGCTGGGCATGCTCACCAGCGGCATGCACTTTCGCCAATCCATCGACCACAACTTCCACAGCCGCGGCCTCAACCCACAACCTTTGTTGCAAACCGATGCCGTGCATCAACTGTTACAAGCTGTGCATGGCGGCTTGTGCTGCGCGGTGATGCCGTTGGACGGTGGACTGGAAGGGCTGACCGAGCACTTGCGCCTGCAACCGATCGAAAACGCCCAAACCCTTGGCCGGCTGGGCCTGATCATGCGCCGCAGCGCGCCACGTTCGGCCCTGGCTGAAGCCTGTTTCGCGGTTTATCAACAATCACTGATCGGCGCTTGATCGAGGGCATCTATCGGTAGATCAGTAATAGCAATTAGACGTGGCAAGTTGCCGCGCCTAGTCTTAAAGCTGATCAATCCCTCGGTGATGCCATGAACGCCAAGCGCCCAGCCTGCGCGGCGCCTGCCCTCGAAACGCCTGCGCCCGCCGCCAGCCACACCTACAGCTACAGCAACCTCGAGCACTCGGAGTCAGCCAGCACCGCGCTGGCCGAGGAAGTCGCGTTGGCGATTGCCTTTAACGGTATCAGCCAGGCGGTGATGCTGGTGACGCCCACCGACCTTGAAGATTTCATCGTCGGCTTCAGCCTGGGCAGCGGGATTATCCAGGACGCCTCGGATATCTATGACCTGCAACTCAGCGGCTCGGGCTCAGCGCAGTACGCGCAGGTGACCATCGCCAATCGCGCGTTCTGGAACCTCAAGCAACAGCGTCGGCAGCTGGCCGGTACCAGCGGTTGCGGGCTCTGTGGTGTGGAAGCGGTGGAGCAGGCATTGCCCGAGCTCGAAGTATTGCCCGGCGCGCCCCTGCCACCGGCTGAATGGCTGGACGGCCTGCGCCAGCGCATCAGCGCGTTCCAGCCACTTGGCCAGCACTGCGGGGCGGTGCATGCGGCCGTGTTCATGAACGACCAAGGCCAACTGTTGCTGGGTCGCGAAGATATCGGCCGGCACAACGCGCTGGATAAATTGATTGGCGGCTTGGTCCGCCAAAACATCTCGACGGCTGGCGGACTTGCGATTGTCACCAGTCGATGCAGCCTCGAATTGATCCAGAAAGTCTTGCGCGCCGGCATCCAGACTCTGGTCAGCCTGTCGTCGCCCACCGGGCTCGCTGTGCAATGGGCCCGTCGCCACAACCTCAATCTCATTCATCTGCCACAAAAGAATGCGCCGCGGGTCTACAGCCCAGCGTTGGAGAACCAAGCGTGAGTCAACACCGTCAAGCCGACCAGACACCCGTTCCTCGATACAAGCCCTACAAAGGCCCGGCCGGAGGCTGGGGCGCACTGATCAGCGTCGCCCAGGCCTGGTTGACCAGCGACAACGCGCTGAAAAACCTGCGCATGATGCTCAAGACCAACAAGAACGGTGGCTTCGACTGCCCCGGTTGCGCCTGGGGCGATTCCAATGAAGGCGGCATGGTGATGTTCTGCGAGAACGGCGCCAAGGCGGTGAACTGGGAAGCGACCAAGCGCCGCGTCGATGCCAAGTTTTTCGCCAGGCACAGCGTCACTTCGCTGCTCGAACAAAGCGACTACTGGCTTGAGTATCAGGGTCGGCTGACCGAGCCGATGAGCTATGACGCAGAAACCGACCGCTACAAGCCGATCAGTTGGGACGCCGCCTTTGCGCTGATCGCCAAACATCTGAACGGCTTGTCGAGCCCGAATCAGGCCGAGTTCTACACCTCGGGCCGGGCCAGTAACGAAGCAGCCTTTTTGTACCAGTTGTTCGTGCGCGCCTACGGCACCAACAACTTCCCTGACTGTTCGAACATGTGCCACGAGGCTAGCGGCGTGGCATTGGCGCAAAGTGTCGGCGTCGGCAAAGGCACCGTCACCTTCGACGATTTCGAACACGCCGATGCCATTTTCGTCTGGGGCCAGAACCCCGGCACCAACCATCCACGGATGCTCGAACCGTTGCGAGAGGCAGTCAAACGCGGCGCCCAGGTGGTGTGCATCAACCCGCTTAAAGAGCGCGGCCTGGAACGCTTCCAGCACCCGCAACACGCGATTGAAATGCTTACCAACGGCGACAAACCGACCAATACCGCGTTCTTCCGACCGGCATTGGGCGGCGACATGGCGATCATGCGCGGCATGGCCAAATTCCTGCTGCAATGGGAACGCGACGCACAGAAAGCGGGTGAGCCTGCGGTGTTCGATCACGCCTTCCTCAATGAACACAGCGTCAATGTCCTGGACTACCTGGCCGCCATCGACGACACCCCATGGCAACAGATCGTCGAGCAGTCGGGACTGCCTCTGGTGGAAATCGAACAAGCGGCGCGCATGTATGCCAAGGGCAAGAACGTCATCATGTGCTGGGCCATGGGGATCACCCAGCATCGCCATTCGGTAGCGACCATCCAGGAAATCGCCAACCTGATGTTGCTGCGCGGCAACATCGGTCGGCCAGGCGCCGGCCTGTGCCCGGTGCGTGGCCATAGCAACGTGCAGGGTGACCGGACCATGGGCATCAACGAACGTCCACCCGTGGCATTCCTCGATGCCCTGGAACGACGCTTCCAGTTCAAGGTGCCGCGCGAAAACGGCCACAACGTGGTCGAGGCGATTCATGCCATGGCCGAAGGTCGGGCCAAGGTTTTCATCGGTCTGGGCGGCAACTTCGCTCAAGCGACTCCAGACAGCCCGCGTACCTTCCAGGCCCTGCGCAACTGCGACCTGACCGTGCAGATCAGCACCAAGCTCAACCGCAGCCACCTGACTCACGGTAAAGAGGCCCTGATCCTGCCGTGCCTGGGCCGGACCGATATCGACCGGCAAACCCAAGGTCCTCAAGCGGTGACCGTCGAAGACTCGTTCAGCATGGTCCACGCCTCCAATGGCCAGCTGGAGCCGCTCTCGCAGCAGATGCGTTCTGAGCCAGCGATCCTGGCAGGCATCGCGGCAGCCACGCTGGGCAACCAGCCGGTGGACTGGAACTGGCTGGTGGCAGACTACAGCCGCATCCGCGACTTGATTGCCGATACCATTCCCGGCTTCAAGGACTTCAACGAGAGAGTCAAGAACCCGGGCGGGTTCTACCTGGGCAACAGCGCCGGTGCGCGCAAGTGGAACACTGCATCAGGCCGGGCCAATTTCCGCCCAAATGCGTTGCCCAAGGACCTGGTGCATGAGCGCACCCGTGCTACCGGTGTTTTGCCGGACCTGATCATGCAATCGATGCGCTCCCACGATCAGTACAACACCACGATCTATGGCCTCAATGACCGTTATCGCGGAGTGAAGGGGCAGCGTGACGTGCTGTTCGTCAACGAAGCCGACATCATTCGCCTGGGCTTCAAGCCGGGGCAGAAGGCCGATATCGTTTCAATCTGGGATGACGGACTTGAGCGCCGGGTGAAAGGCTTCACGCTGCTGGCATTTGATATTCCAGCGGGGCAAGCAGCGGCGTACTATCCGGAAGTGAACCCGCTGGTGCCGCTGGAAAGCACCGGGGATGGCAGCCATACACCAACATCCAAGTTCGTGGCGATCCGGCTGGAAGCGGCGAGTGAGACCGGATTGATCATGGCAAAGTCTGCTTAAAGCAAAATCAAAAGATCGCAGCCTTCGGCAGCTCCTACGCTGATCTCTGCAGGAGCTGCCGCAGGCTGCGATCTTTTAACCGTGTCGCTGGCAAAACAATTTCCAAACGCCCACAAAAAAGGCCGTTTCCTCATGAAAACGGCCTATCCGAAGTAGTAAAAGACCGGCGAAAAACCATTAAGTTCCGCCCAAAAAACAGTAACTTATAGAAATGTGCTGAAGTCGTGTTACTCGTCGGATTTCGATTGTCACACCCCTTACACAGCCTCAGGATCGCGTCGTCATCCCCTTGAGGTTCCTCCATGAAGTTCTCCTCGATTCTCTTGTTGTCCCTTGGCCTGGTCAGTGGCATGGCCTCCGCTGGCGGCACCACCGAAGCAGGTGTGGGCGGCGCATTGGGCGGGGTTTTGGGCTCAGTCGTCGGCCAATCGCTTGGCGGCAGTACAGGTTCCACCATTGGCGCGGCCCTGGGCGGCGCGGGTGGTAGCGCAGTCGGCGCAGACAAACACAGCCGCGGCGAAGCCGCCATTGGCGGTGCGTTGGGCGCAGCAGGCGGTAACGTGGTCGGTCGCAGCATGGGCGGCACCACCGGCAGCCTGATCGGCTCCGCAGCAGGCGGCGGTGCCGGTGGCGCGCTGGGTAACTACATGGGTAACAAGGCCGATGAGGACGACGATGATGATCGTCGCTACCGTGGCCATGATGATCGTCGTTACTACCGTGACGGCCACCCAGGTCGCGGTCACGCCTATGGCCATCGCAAGCATCACAAGTACTACCGCCATCGTCACTGATCCCGAAAGGGTTCACTGACAGATAAAAATCGCAGCCCGAGGGCTGCGATTTTTTTTGCCTGGTTTAAACCACCAGACACTCCAATGCATTGCGCAACCCGGCCGGAATCGCCACCGGCTGATTCGATGCCCGTTCGACAAACACATGCACGAAGCGCCCGGCTGCGCAGGCCTCGTCTTCCCCTTGCTTGAACACTGCCAACTCGTACTGCACCGAGCTGTTGCCCAACTTGCCGACCCGCAAGCCGACCTCGATCCGGTCCGGGAAGGCGATGGAAGCAAAGTAGTCGCAGGCTGAACTCACCACGAACCCCACCACCTCGCCATCGTGTATATCCAGGCCACCGACTTCGATCAGGTAGGTGTTCACCGCTGTGTCGAAAAAACTGTAGTAGGTAACGTTGTTGACGTGACCGTAGGCATCGTTGTCGTGCCAGCGTGTGGTGATGGGTTGGAAGTGTGGATAGTCGCAGCGTTGGGGCATTGGTGTGGATTCCTGAGTGTGTTCGCCAGTCTAAAGCGAAATCGCAGTATCGTTCTTCGCGAGCAGGCTCGCTCCCACAGGGATCTTAGTCGTACATAAAATTTGGGTTCACTGAAGATCAACTGTGGGAGCGAGCCTGCTCGCGATGGCGCCCTCGCAGGCGCCACTTCAATCACTTGTCCGCAAACCCTCTACCTGCCGCCGCCAACTCACCAATCAACCGCGCCGGGCGCCAGTGATCACCCTGGCGGGTCTCAAGCGCCAGCAGGCGTTGATGAATATCCGCCAACCCTTGCTGATCTGCCCAGGCCATTGGCCCACCCTTGTCCGCCGGGAATCCGTATCCGTTGAGGTACACCAGATCGATGTCGTGGGCCGATCCGGCAATGCCCTCCTGAAGGATCTTCGCACCCTCGTTGACCAATGCCAGCAAGCAGCGTTCCAGAATTTCCTCCGGGCTGATTTCACGGCGATGGAAACCCAGCCCTTCGCTGACTTCCAACACCAATGCATCGACCATCGGGTCGTGCTCAGCCTGGCGACTGCCCGGCTCGTAGTGGTAGTAGCCGTCGCCGCTCTTCTGACCGAAACGGCCCTGCTCACACAGACGGTTATCCACCTGCACCTCGGGTGCATCCTGCCCTACACCGGACAGTTGCCGGGCGCGCCATTGCAGATCGACGCCAACCACATCGAACATACGGAATGGCCCCATGGCGAAACCAAAGCCTTGCAGCGCCGCATCGACCTGATAGGGATAAGCGCCCTCCAGCAGCATTTTGCGGGCTTCCAGCACGTAGGTGTTGAGCATGCGATTGCCAATAAAGCCGTCGCAATTGCCCGACACCACGCTGACCTTGCCCATGCGCTTGCCCAGCGCCAGCGCAGCATCGATGACCGCCGGTGCAGTCTGGGCACCACGGACGATTTCCAGCAGCTTCATGATGTGGGCCGGGCTGAAGAAGTGCAGGCCCAGGACCTGTTGTGGTCGGCCTGTCACCGCGGCGATGGCGTCGATGTCCAGTGCCGACGTGTTACTCGCCAGAATGGCTTGAGGTTTGAGCAAGCCATCAAGCTCACGGAAGATGGATTGCTTGAGTTCGAGATTTTCGTAGACGGCTTCGATCACCAGGTCGACGTCACGGATAGCCGCATAATCAGCGGCCGCCGTGACCCGCGCGATGCGGGCATCGGCCTCGACCTGATCGATGCGTTCCTGTCGAACACTATGGGCATAGGTGTCCGACACAGTGACCAGTGCCTGTTCAAGCATCTGCGGATTGTTATCGACCCATTGTACCGCTACCCCGGCGCTGGCCAGGCACATGACAATGCCGCGGCCCATGGTGCCCGCGCCGATGACGGCTGCGCGCTGAATATTGAACGGTGTCTGGCTCATGATTATTCTCTTGTTGGCGATCCGAAGACAGCCCTCACCATAGTCAGCCGCCGCGCCTTTTTGAAATTTATTCCTGTGATGAGCCACATTCAGCGGATGGATGCGCTCCGCCAGACACCGAGTTAGAGGTGTGCCTGCGCCCACTCACGAACCTCGGCATACGGATAATCCTCCAACGCCGCAAAACCCGAAATCGTCCGCACCTTGAGCTTGGTAAACAGCGGCACGCTGATCCCACACAGGAACCGTGTCACGCGCTCGGCCGACGGCGCCTCCCCTGTGTGTTGTTCATGCCTGTGGATAAAATCAGCACACAGGGCCTCGAAGTTTTTATCCACAAGTGCCGGTAACGCCGGCGGTGCAGGCAGCCGCGCCACCTGCCCGTGGCAAACCGAACAGTGCCCACACTGACGGGGCGCATTTTCGTCGCCGAAATACTCGGCCAGTCGATAGCCCAGACAGCGATCGGTGGCGAACAGGTCCAGCATGGCGTGAATCCGCGCAATCTCGGTCTGTTCATGCCGAGTGAAACCGGCGTGCAGCTCTTCACTCAACACGGCACTGTCGAAACCGGTTTGCAACAGGCTGTAGACCTCGGTCATCTGCTTGCTTTCAAGCTCGACCCAGCCCTTTTCCTGGAAATAATCCAGGGCCTTCACCACCCGACTGCGCTCGGCCCGGTGCTGTTCATACAACGCATCGAAATTTACCGTGGCCCAGGTACGTGCACGGGTGGACGTCTGGATGATCGCCGCGACGAAATCCCTGCGCTCGCCCTCGAAGCGAGCCAGCAATGCCTCAGGCTCCTGCAGATATTTGAAGCGGTATTCGGCGTAGTAGGCATAACGCGGGGCGATCAAGCCACGAAGCTCCAGTTGAACCAGCAATGTCTTGAGCGGTAGCTGGCGAATGTTGCTTTGGTCCCCCAGAGGCCCCAGGAGAAACTCCCACTGCCCCTCGGGCGCGGCGACCTGCATCTCGTCGAGCACATGGCGGATACCGTCCCGTTCGGGCGTGTCGCCATAGACGAAGTTTTCCAGCACGTTGAGGCTGTCGCGATTGGCCAGCACCAGGCAGTCAGATGGCTGCCCGTCACGCCCGGCACGGCCGATTTCCTGGCTGTAGTTTTCGATGGACTTGGGCAGGTCGAAATGCACCACGTTACGGATGTCGCTCTTGTCGATGCCCATGCCGAAGGCGATGGTGGCGACGATGCAATTGGACTGCCCGCCCATGAAGCGCTTCTGAATGCCTTCGCGCTGCTCATGGGGCAAACCGGCGTGATAGGCCTCAGCTTGAATGCCATTGCGCAGCAGGTGTTCAGCAATGTGCTCGGCGGTTTTCTGTTGGGTGACGTAGACAATGCTCGGTTGGCCGGGTCGCTGGCTCATCCATTCCACAAGGCGCCTGCGCTTATCCTGGCTGCGAACAGGCTCCACCCACAGATTGAGGTTCGGCCGATAAAAGCCAGTGGTGACTACGTCCGCAGGTTCGATGGCGAATTTCGCCTGCATGTCGGCAATCACTTTCGGGGTCGCCGTGGCGGTCAGCAACAACACCTGGGGGATGTTGAACTGGCGCTGATAGTCCGGAAGCTTGAGGTAGTCCGGGCGAAAGTTGTGCCCCCATTCCGAGATGCAATGCGCCTCGTCCACCACCAGCAGCGAGATCGGCACCTGCTGCAGGAAATTACGAAAACGCTCGTTCTTCAAGCGCTCCACGGAGACCATCAGGATTTTCAGTTCGCCGGACTTGGCACGGGCCATGACATCGCTGGCGTCGTCGCGACTCTGGGCCGAATCGATACTGCCCGCGGCAATGCCGTGGCGTTGCAGGAACGCCAACTGATCCTGCATCAACGCCAGCAATGGCGAGACCACCAGCGTCAGGTGCGGCAACAGCACCGCCGACAACTGATAGCAAAGGGACTTGCCGGAACCGGTGGGGAAAATCGCCGCCGCCGAGCGCCCCGCCAATACCGCGCTGACCGCTGCCTCCTGGCCGGGCCGAAACTGTGGATAACCGAAAACCTGTTCCAGGGTGTTGTGCATAAGCTGTCACTCCGTTGACTGCTGCGATGAGCAAAGCCTAGCCGGCGATCGCAGCGAGTCGAGAAAAGGTCGGGGGCAAAAACGATACGGGATGATACAGCGTGTTGATGTCGAAAAATCCTACAGCGTCTGTTGCCCTCCCTACCAAGACTCACCAAACAACGCCCGACACTCCCGTAGGCATTTTTACCTCTAATCGTTTCGCGTACAAAAACCAGCGCCAACGTAGTCCCATCCTCAAAAAACGGTAAATACCCTACAAAATCCGTCCATCAACGCCGTCTTGTCGCATGGCCACGCACCCTCCTATAGTTTTCGGCGCGGCTGAAAACGTGTCTCGGCCTGCCGTGCACGCTTGCCGATTTCGCACAGGACCCACTTTGATGAACACCACAGATCCACTGGCTGACCGCTATCACCTGCTCAAGTCCAGTAACAGTGAAACCCCAGTGCTGGTGATCGACACCGAGGCCGACCCCCTGGAAATCCTCGACGCCGCCCGCCAACGCATCCGTGCCGCCAGCGACCTGCTGGAAACTTTGTATTGCCTGTGCTTCAAACAAGCCGACGCCAGCGACATTCCCAACATCGTCAATGCGTTGTATCTGTTGACCCAGGATGGCAACGACCTGCTCGACATCGCCCGGCAACGCCTGCTCAAAACCACCGTTACCTGAAGTGAACGGGGTTCTGCGGGATGAGCGTCGGTTTCAATCCTTCCACTCCAGTCCAACGACCCATAAGATCTGTTCAAGCCCACCCGGACACCCCGCAATGAACCTCGCCCCCAACCTCCCCGACGACCCCGCCCTTCACCTACTCATCCAGCTACTGCACGAAGAACTCGGCCTCCCCGAACGAAAAACGATCAGCCTCAGCACCTCGATCAACTTCGACCTCGGCTGCAACGGTGCCGATGCACAACACTTGATCGAAACCCTTGAAGAGCACTTCGCCATCGATTTCGTCGACTACGACAGCTATCGCTACTTTCACCCCGAAGGCTACGATGTCTTTCTCAAGCGTAAAGCCAAGGGTCGCGGCAAGAAGGAACCATTGACCATCGGCATGCTCTACCGAGCGATCAAGGCTCAATGCTGGGACACCCGGGAGCTGGAAGGCCTGTAGCGTCCGCGGCGCATAACAATAAGGAAATTGCGTGGACGTATTGATGGGTTTGCTAGCCGCCTTACTGTGGGGCGGTACGGATTTTCTGGTGGGCTTGAACGCCCGAGCGGTTGGCGTCAAACGTGCCGTGTATTTCGGTCAGGCGCTGGGTTTTACCATCATGAGCCTGCTGCTGATACTCTTCCCCGTATTCATTCTCCGGTCCATGGCCGCACCGCTTGAAGTCTGGTTGATCGGCGTCGCTGCCGCTGTGCTGACCGTGTCTGGTGCGTTGGCCTTGTCCAAGGCCTTCGCCCTGGGTAAAGCTTCCATCGTCGCCCCGCTGGTGACCTCCTACGGCGTAGTGACCACGTTGCTGTCCTGGGCTGGCGGTGAGCAGATCAGCCTGCTGCAGTTGCTGTGCATCGCCCTCTGCGTCATTGGCGTGGTCCTCTCCAGCATGCATTCCGACCCGAAGGTGCCACACAGCACGCAGGCGAGCAGTTCCATTGCCTATGCGCTGCTGGCGGCGGTGTTCTACGGCACCAGCTTCTGGCTGCAGGGTCGTTTTGTCCTGCCAGTACTTGGACCGGTGACGATGCTCTGGCTCGCGTATCTTGTCGGGCTGATCGTGCTGGTAGGCATCGTGCTCAGAATCGATGACGGCCTGAAACTCCCGCCGCTTAAAAATTGCCTGACATTGACCGGTGCCAGCCTGATGAACCTCGGCGGTTTTTCGTCATTTGCCTGGGGCGCTGTGGCAGGCTCGGTTTCGGTGGTGACGGTGATCAGTACATTGTCTGGCGGGATTGCGGCGATCCTGGGGTATGTTTTTTTCAAGGAGCGTCTCGGTAAGGTGCAGGTGTCAGGGGTTGTGCTGGTGTTGGTGGGGGCGTTTGTCCTGCATCTGAAAACCTGAAACGCCGCGCACAAAAAAGCCGCCCCGAAGGGCGGCTTTTTCATGGCTTCAATCCAGCGCTTACAGCTTAGGACCGGCAGCCTTGATCGCGTCGCTCACTTCAAACTTCTTGAAGTTCTCGATGAACAGGCCGGCCAGTGCTTTGGCGGCTTCGTCGTAGGCGGCTTTATCGGCCCAGGTGTTACGTGGGTTCAGCAGGCCAGTCTCAACGCCCGGTACGGCCACTGGCACGTCGAGGTTGATGGTGTCCAGGTGCTCGGTCTCGGTACCGATCAACGCGCCGCTCTGGATCGCTGCGATCACCGCGCGGGTGGTCGGGATGTTGAAGCGTTTGCCGACGCCATAGCCACCGCCGGTCCAACCGGTGTTGACCAGGTAGACCTTGGAGCCGAAGCCACGGATGCGCTTGATCAGCAGCTCTGCGTATTCGCCAGCCGGACGCGGGAAGAACGGTGCGCCGAAGCAGGTGGAGAAGGTCGACTTGATGCCGCTGCCCGAACCCATTTCAGTCGAACCCACCAGCGCGGTGTAGCCAGACAGGAAGTGATAGGCCGCTTGTTCTTCGTTGAGGATCGACACGGGCGGCAGCACGCCGGTCAGGTCGCAGGTCAGGAAGATCACAGCGTTCGGCTCGCCACCGAGGTTCTTCTCGGAACGCTTGGCAACATGCTCCAGCGGATAGGCGGCGCGGCTGTTCTGGGTCAGGCTGACATCGGCGTAGTCGGCGTGCTTGGCGTCGTCGATAACGACGTTTTCCAGGACCGCGCCGTGCTTGATGGCTTTCCAGATAACCGGTTCATTCTTCTCGGACAGGTCGATGCACTTGGCATAGCAACCGCCTTCGATGTTGAACACCACGCCCTCGCCCCAGCCGTGCTCGTCGTCACCGATCAGGTAACGGCTTTCGTCGGCGGACAGGGTGGTCTTGCCGGTACCCGACAGACCGAAGAACAGAGTCACGTCGCCTTCTTCGCCGATGTTGGCGGCGCAGTGCATTGGCAGTACGTCGGCAGCCGGCAGCAGGAAGTTCTGCACCGAGAACATGGCTTTCTTCATTTCACCGGCATAACGCATGCCAGCGATCAGCACTTTCTTCTGCGCGAAGTTGATGATCACGCAACCGTCGGAGTTGGTGCCATCACGCTCTGGAACGCATTCGAAGTTGGCAACGTTGAGCACTTGCCATTCTTCACGGCCAGCCGGGTTGTACTGTGCCGGGTTGATGAACAGGCAACGGCCAAACAGGTTCTGCCAAGCAGTCTGGGTGGTCATCTTCACGGCCAGGTAGTGCTCGGAAGCGGCACCTACATGCACGTGGGAAACAAAGTGCTCTTGCGCGTTGTTGAACGCCTCGACGCGGTTCCACAAGGCATCGAACTTGTCAGCCGGGAACTTGCGGTTGATCGGGCCCCAGGCGATGGCGCCCGTGGTGGTTGGCTCATCAACGATGAAACGATCGACTGGCGAACGGCCGGTACGGTGACCGGTACGTACAACCAGTGCGCCGGTATCGGCAAGCTCGCCTTCACCGCGGTTGAGGGCTTCTTTGACCAGATCATCAACACTCAGATCGGTGTACACGGCGTTATTGGCTTGCGTCATGAGGTTCCCCGTCGGCCAGTGGCCGAGTGCTCCAAACGTTTTGTAGTAGAAAGTCGTGCACTACTACCGCGAAAAAAGTGGGCCGGATTATGCCAGAAAAGCCCAAAAAAAGTAGGGCCCTCCCGTCGTAACGGCGCTATTGCGGTACTTTCCAGTGAATTTACCTGCGCTGAACCGTTTTAGTGCCGGGTATCTGACGGCGTCTCAACACCCGCACCCGCGAACAATTGAACGACATCGGCGGCATCGAACAGGTACTGCTGGTTGCAGAACTGGCAATCGATCTCGATATTACCGCCATGTTCGAGCACCAGGTTTTGCGCGTCTTCCATACCCAGACTGACAAGCGCATTGGCTGAACGTTCGCGCGAGCAGCTGCAACGGAAGCGCAGTTTCTGCACATCGAACAGACGAACCTGCTCTTCGTGATAGAGACGATGGAGCACGGTTTCGTTGTCCAGGCCCAGCAATTCATCGGCTGTCAGCGTGGTGGCCAGCGCGGTGAGGTGTTGCCAGCTGGCAGCACGTTCTTCCTCGTCTTTCAGGCGATCGGCGGGCAACTGCTGCAGCAACAGGCCACGGGCGCGGCGACCATCGGCACAGAGCTTGATGCGGGTGCCAATCTGCTGGGACATGACGAAGTAGTTGGTGAAGCAGTCGGACAAGGTTTCGCCATCCAGATCGACGACGCCCTGATAGCGCTGGCCCTGCCGCGGGTCGATGGTCAATGTCAGCGAGCCATCCGGCATCAGGTCGGCCAGGGTGGCATCGGGGGCAATCCGGTCAGCCTCGTAGCGGGCCAGGCCACGGATGTCGCGCTCGCTGGAGCACTCGATCATCAGCAATGGAATCGGGCCTTCGGAGCGGGCCTGAAGGATCAGCAGGCCATCGAACTTCAAGGTGCCGACCAGCAACGCCGCAGCCGCCATCAGTTCGCCGAGCAGTTGCGCAACCGGCTCCGGATAGGCGTGTTTGGCCAGGACTTCAGCGTAGCTGAGTTCCAGCGAAACCATCTCGCCACGGGTGTCGCTGTCATCGAAGATGAAGCGTTGGGTGAAGTCGTTATCCGGTAAGTCGGTCATAAGTCTGGTATCTGAATGGGTGACAAAAATGGTTACAGAACGAGGTTACGCCTTGGCTATAGCGTATGGCTGCCGGGTTGTGGCCTGAAGACCGGTGGCTGTGCGCGCTTTACGACGAATGGCACATGCTCGGCAGACCAATTACCTCATATGGCTACGCACAGGCGCAATTACAAGTCCTTGGCCCGACTCGCGCGATCGGCGGCCGGGTCAATCATTCGTTGCTGCTGCCACGAAACTTGAACAGATCCCGCCGCTGTTTCTTGCTCGGTTTGCCATCAGTGCTCACGCCCAGGGCGCCTGCCTTGCGCTCGGCCGCGGCATTCTCGCGCTTGGCAATGCTGGCTTCGGTTTCGGCGTACAACGTCTGTGCTTCAGGTGCACCACGGCGCACGATCGACAGCGCCTGGACCACCACCGTGCGCTCCTCGAAACCGGTGCGAATCACAAATTCATCGCCAATGCGCGGCTCCTTGCCCGGTTTACAGCGTTCACCCCGGCAGTGCACTTTGCCGCTTTCAATCGCCGCCTTGGCCAAGGCACGGGTTTTGTAAAAACGCGCCGCCCATAACCATTTATCCAGCCGGACTTTGTCATCCTCGTCGTTTTTTTGTGCCATGGGATTTCCTCGTTCTGAAATATTGATGAACTGTACTACCGTTTCTCTCGTACCAAGAATTACGCCGTCTCGGATTACAATGCAGACATTCCAGAACCTCCCCGTGAGGCTGGAAATCCGGGCCGTAGATATCTGTCGCCTTTTAACCATTATTCTGCGTGAATACCGCGAATTCGGCCGCGTGCGGCCAGAGCGGTTTCTACCGGTTGAGCAACTTTGAAGACATTTGACCATTTGACCGTTGTCGGTCTGCGCGAGTGGGTGGCGCTCCCGGATTTGGGAGTCGCGGGCCTTCGGGCAAAAATCGACACCGGTGCCAGCACCTCCAGCCTGCATGCCACCGACATCGAGACTTTCGACCGTGACGGCGAGCAGTGGGTGCGTTTCACCGCGCACCTGGGCACGGTGGTGCAGTTGCGTCACCGCCGCTGCGAAGCACCACTGGTGACGAGAAAAACCATTAAAAGCTCCAACGGTCATGCGCAGGTGCGATACGTGATCAGCACCACCCTGGCCCTCGGCGATCGGGTTTGGCGGGTCGAGTTCACGCTCGCCTGCCGCAAATCCATGCGCTATCGCCTGCTGCTCGGTTCCAAAGCCCTGATTGATGGCCAGTTGGTAGTCAATCCCGGCATCAAGTATGTACAAGACAAGCCGGTGTTCCCGGTATCTACCTCCTCCACAGGTGTTGCATGAAGATCGCTGTGCTGTCGCGGAACCCGCGTCTGTATTCCACCCGCCGCCTGGTCGAAGCCGGTACCGAACGCGGCCATGAAATGGTGGTGGTCGATACCCTGCGCGCCTACATGAACATTGCCAGTCACAAGCCGCAGATCCACTACCGCGGCAAGCCACTGGAAGGCTTCGACGCGGTGATCCCGCGAATCGGTGCTTCGGTCACGTTTTACGGCTGCGCGGTGTTGCGCCAGTTCGAAATGATGGGGGTTTTTCCACTCAACGAATCGGTGGCCATTGCTCGCTCGCGGGACAAGCTGCGCTCGCTGCAATTGCTGTCACGTCGGGGCATCGGATTGCCGGTCACCGGTTTTGCCCACTCGCCGGACGATATTCCCGACCTGATCGAAATGGTCAACGGTGCACCATTGGTGATCAAGGTGCTGGAAGGCACCCAGGGTATCGGTGTGGTGCTGTGCGAAACCGCTACGGCGGCGGAGTCGGTGATCGAGGCATTCATGGGCCTCAAGCAGAACATCATGGTTCAGGAGTACATCAAGGAGGCGGGCGGCGCCGACATTCGCTGCTTCGTGGTGGGTGACAAAGTCATTGCAGCCATGAAACGCCAGGCCAAACCCGGGGAATTTCGTTCCAACCTGCATCGCGGTGGCAGCGCCAGCCTGATCAAGATCACCCCGGAAGAACGCATGACGGCATTGCGCGCGGCGAAAGTGATGGGCCTGGCCGTGGCCGGGGTGGATATCCTGCGCTCCAATCACGGGCCACTGGTGATGGAGGTGAACTCGTCGCCAGGCCTGGAGGGGATCGAAACCACCACCAGCAAGAACGTGGCGGGGATCATCATCGAGCATCTGGAGAAGAATGGCGGGCCGAACATGACCCGGACCAAAGGCAAGGGTTAACACACCGACCGTTCCCACGCGCTACGTGGGAACGCCTCAACGGACGCGTTCGGCTTTGAAAGGGACGCAGAGCGTCCAGGGCTGCATTCCCACGCAGAGCGTGGGAGTGATCGGGTTAGACGGCATCCCGCGGTAGCATCAGCCCCAACGGCAAGCGCACCCGCGCTTCCAGGCCGCCGCCGGAACGGTTGCGCAATTCAACATTGCCGCCATGCATCGAAGCAATTCGCTTCACAATTGCCAAGCCCAGTCCCGTGCCCTTGCCGCCCCGGGCGCGGTCGCCCCGGGTGAACGGGTTGAAAATCGCTTCCAGCTCCGATGGATCTATCCCGGCGCCACGGTCCATGACGCTCAGGACGACATAAGGCGCACTGGTATCCCCCGAGACATACGCCGCCACCTCAACCCCACTGCCCGCGTGATTCAACGCATTGCCAATCAGATTGTTCAATAGCCGCTTCATCGACACCCGACGCAACGGGAACGGTTGAATCGGCTCAAGACGCAAACGCACCTTTTCTTCGTTCTGGTTGTACGGCGCGGCGACTTCACGGACGAGATCGCTCAGGTCCACCTCCTCCACCGACTCATCACGCCCATCGCGAATGAACGCCAGGAACTGATCGAGAATGGCGTCCATGTCCTCGATATCACGCACCATGGCGTCTGTAAGATCGTTATGGTCACCCATCAGTTCCAGCGACAGGCGCAACCGGGTCAGCGGAGTGCGCAGGTCGTGGGAGACCCCGGCCAGCATCAGTTCGCGCTCGCGACCGGCCTGCTCGACGTCTTCGGCCATCTGGTTGAAGGCGCGGTAAACCTCGGTCATTTCACTGGGTGTATCACTGATCGGCAGGCGCACGCTGCGCCCCTGGCCGAGTTGCCGCGCGGCATACACCAGGCGCTTGAGGGGTTGGTTGAGCTGACTGACGAAGATCCACGCCGAAGCCGTGGACAGCAGGCCGATGGCGAGGAACCAGCCGAGCACGTTCCAGATTTTCTGGCCACGCAACGGGTGCGGATACAGTGGCACTTTCAGCCAGCCATCGCCCAGGCTGGGCGCCCGGACCCACAGCGCCGGAGGCGAGTGCATGCGCAATCGCACTTCGGTATCGGCCCCCAGTTCGTCTTGCATCTGCCGCTGATAGATCTCGCTGTAGGGCCAGTGTTGTTCTCCCTCAGGCACGCCGGCGCCGACCACCCGGATCAGGGTTGCAGCCTCGGCAATCTTTTCGCGATTGTTTTCATCGGCCGCCCAGTAGGCGCGCAGCGTCAAGGCGACGCCATGGCTGTATTGGCGGTCAACCAGCACGTCTTCGTTCATCAGCAGATAAACCAAGGTCAGCGCCTTGGAAAACAGGACGACGATCAGCACCAGCCAAAGGGTGCGGGAGAAGAAACTCTGGGGAAACCAAACCGGGGTTTTCATGGGCAACCGTTAAACACGTGCAGGAGTGAGCGATGCTCGCACATTGCCGGTCGAGAGTCTGCGGGCAAGGCCATCAGGCCCTCTGCCCGCACAAACTCGCGCCTACAAATCGACGATCACTTCGCCAATTACTTCGTGGCGGCGCCATCCGGAACGAATACGTAACCCACACCCCAGACGGTCTGGATATAACGCGGCTTGGACGGATCGGGTTCGATCATCCGGCGCAGACGGGAAATTTGCACGTCAATGGAGCGCTCCAGAGCATCCCACTCACGACCACGGGCCAGGTTCATCAGCTTGTCCCGGGTCAATGGCTGGCGGGCGTTCATCACCAACGCCTTGAGCACTGCGAACTCACCGGTAGTGAGCATGTGCACTTCTTCACCACGCTTGAGTTCGCGGGTGGCCAGGGACAGCTCGTAGTCACCGAAGGTCACGCTTTCGTCTTCACTGCCTGGCGCGCCAGGCACCGGAGCCGACTGACGACGCAGGACGGCTTTTACGCGGGCCATCAGCTCGTCCGGATTGAACGGCTTGGCCAGGTAATCGTCGGCGCCCAGTTCCAGGCCCTTGATCCGGCTCAGCTCATCGCCCTTGGCGGTCAGCATGATGATCGGGATTTGATTGTTCGCTCCACGCAAGCGGCGGCAAGCGGTCAGGCCGTCCTCCCCAGGCAGCATCAAGTCGAGGACGACCAGATTGAACACTTCACGCGCCAGCAGGCGGTCCATTTGTTCGGTGTTCGGCACGGCGCGGGCACGATAGCCCTTGCTGACAAAAAAACGCTCAAGCAGGCTGCTGAGGCCTGGATCGTCGTCAACAATAAGAATTTTTTCGCCTTCAGCAATGTTTGCAGTGCTGCTCATTGGATGCTCCTTTGATCTCGGCGCGCATTATGGCGTAGCTGCCGTTATACGCACCGTGTGCATTGTTAGCAGATTTTTCCTTTATCGCCAGAAATCCGGTGATTATGCCTACAACCTGCGATGCCCCCGAATGACAGAACGCTGGTTATAATGCGCGGCCTTTTGTGTCAGGCAACGTCTGATCGTTACCCCGGTTGGCCGCTTTTTATTTTCATGGCGCCGGCAGTAATTGTTCGATTTCACGGGTCAACGGGATACCTTTGATCCAGGTAGCGGCGCAGGCCAGGCCGCTCAACCAGACTCGCCAAGGCCTCATCGTTGCGCCTGCGGGCCTGCTTTCACAATTTGTCAGGTGGTTTTATGGACAGCATCAACAGCCGCATCGCCGAGGAACTCGGTGTACGCCCACAACAGGTCGAAGCGGCCGTCGCGCTACTCGATGAAGGTTCTACCGTTCCCTTCATCGCCCGTTACCGGAAAGAAGTGACCGGCAGCCTCGATGACACCCAATTGCGTCATCTGGAAGAGCGTCTGCGCTACCTGCGAGAACTCGACGAACGGCGCATCAGCATCCTTGCCAGCATTACAGAGCAAGGCAAGCTGACCCCTGCGCTTGAACGCGACATCAAGCTCGCAGACACCAAGACCCGCCTCGAAGACTTGTACCTGCCGTACAAGCAGAAGCGCCGCACCAAGGGCCAGATCGCCCTGGAAGCCGGCCTCGGCGAACTGGCCGACGGCCTGTTCAACGACCCGACCCTGAGCCCGGAAACCGAAGCCGCCCGCTTCATCGACGCCGAAAAAGGCGTGGCCGATGTGAAGGCCGCCCTCGAAGGCGCCAAGTACATTCTCATGGAGCGCTTCGCCGAAGACGCCGGCCTCCTGGACAAGCTGCGCAGTTACCTCAAGCAGGAAGCCACCCTCAGTGCCCGCGTCATTGCTGGCAAGGAAGAGGAAGGCGCCAAGTTCCGCGACTACTTCGAACACGACGAACCGCTCAAGAGCATGCCGTCGCACCGCGCGCTGGCGATTTTCCGTGGCCGCAACGAAGGTATTCTCAGCTCCGCCCTGAAAGTTGGCGATGAACTGCCGGGCACCATGCACCCGTGCGAGGGCATGATCGGCCAGCACGTCGGCATCCAGAACCAGAACCGCGCCGCCGATAAATGGCTGGGTGAAGTGGTGCGCTGGACCTGGAAGGTCAAGCTCTATACCCACCTGGAAACCGACCTGCTGGGCGAACTGCGCGACGGCGCGGAAACCGAGGCAATCAACGTGTTCGCCCACAACCTGCACGACCTGCTGCTGTCGGCTCCGGCCGGCCCGCGCGCGACTCTGGGCCTCGACCCGGGCTTGCGCACCGGGTGCAAAGTTGCGGTGGTCGATTCCACCGGCAAGCTGCTCGATCACGCCACGGTTTACCCGCACGTGCCTCATAACAAGTGGGACCAGACCCTCGCCGTGCTCGCCGCCCTGTGCGCCAAGCATTCGGTGGACCTGATCGCCATCGGCAACGGCACCGCCAGTCGTGAAACCGACAAGCTGGCCGCCGAACTGATCAAAAAATACCCAGCCATGAAGATGACCAAGGTCATGGTCTCCGAAGCCGGCGCATCGGTTTACTCAGCATCGGAACTGGCGTCCAAGGAATTCCCGGACCTGGATGTGTCGATCCGTGGCGCGGTGTCGATTGCCCGTCGCCTGCAGGATCCGCTGGCCGAGCTGGTGAAGATCGACCCGAAATCCATCGGAGTCGGCCAATACCAGCATGACGTGTCGCAGTTGAAACTGGCGCGGGGCCTGGACGCCGTGGTCGAAGACTGCGTGAACGCCGTGGGCGTCGACGTCAACACTGCCTCCGTAGCGCTGCTGGCGCGGATCTCCGGCCTCAACGCGACCCTGGCGCAGAATATCGTCAGCCATCGCGACGAACACGGTGCGTTCAAGACTCGCGCTGCACTGAAGAAAGTCGCGCGCCTGGGCGAAAAAACCTTCGAGCAGGCCGCAGGTTTCCTGCGCGTCATGAACGGCGAAAACCCACTGGATTCGTCGGCAGTGCACCCGGAAGCCTATCCGCTGGTACAGCGTATTGCCGCCGAGACCGACCGCGACATCCGTTCGCTGATCGGCGATGCCGCGTTCCTCAAGCGCCTCGACCCGAAGAAGTTCACCGACGAAACTTTCGGTCTGCCAACGGTCACCGACATCCTGCAAGAACTTGAAAAGCCCGGCCGCGACCCGCGCCCCGAGTTCAAGACCGCCGAGTTCCAGGAAGGCGTCGAAGACCTCAAGGATCTGGAATTGGGCATGATCCTCGAAGGCGTCGTAACCAACGTCACCAACTTCGGTGCATTCGTCGATATCGGCGTGCATCAGGATGGTTTGGTGCACATCTCCGCGCTTTCGGAGAAGTTCATCAAGGATCCACGGGAAGCGGTCAAGGCCGGTGACGTGGTGAAAGTGAAGGTCATGGAAGTCGACATCCCGCGTAAGCGCGTGGGCCTGTCGATGCGCATGAGCGACACCCCGGGCGAGAAAGTCGACGGTGCCCGAGGCGCACGTCCTGGCTCGGCGCCACGCCAATCCCAGAACGCGGCACCGCGCAAGGAAACCACCACTGCAGCGCCGAGCAACAACGCCATGGCGTCACTGTTCGCCAACGCCAAACAGCTGAAGAAGCGCTGATGGATATCCCTGCCGGGTACACCGAAAGCGCATTTTTCAAGCTGTTGGGTTGCCGTTTGCACAGCTTGGAAACCGGGGTGGCGCAAGTCGCCCTGGCGCTTGAGCCACAACTGCGCAATCGCGCCAACAAGCTGCACGGCGGGGCCCTGTTCAGCCTGGTGGACATTGCCATGGGGCTGGCCTGTTCCAGCACCCACGGCTTTGACCAGCAGAGCGCAACCATCGAGTGCAAGATCAACTACATCCGCGCCGTCGCCGACGGCGAGGTGATGTGCACGGCGCGGGTTATCCACCCGGGCCGCCGCACGCTGGTGGTCGAAGCCGACGTGATGCAAGGCGACAAACTGGTCGCAAAAGCACAAGGCACGTTCGCTGTCCTGTAGCTAGATGTCATCGATTTGAGTTAATTTCAGCGCTGTGACCGCAGCGCCGGAGTTTCCTGTGGGAGCGAGCCTGCTCGCGAAGGTGGTGTATCAAGCGACTTCAATGTCGATTGACACTCCCTCTTCGCGAGCAGGCTCGCTCCCACAGGGGATTGCGACGATCAGAACGTGCACGGCGACAAAAACCAGGCGAAAACGCCAGTTTCAACTTCACCCTTGTAGACCGTCTTGCCCACCCCCATATTGGGGCGACTGACGCGTGAAGGAATCCAACTTGAGCGAACTTCTCAACCGCCGCCTGGCCCTGCTCGGCGAGCGCGCTAACCTCTCTCTGCTCGAACAGTGCCTTCACGGCATCGAACGTGAATGCCTGCGCGTGACCGATGAAGGTCGCCTGGCGCAAACGCCGCACCCGGAAGAATTGGGTTCCGCGCTGACCAACGAACAGATCACCACCGACTATTCCGAGTCGCTGCTGGAGTTCATCACCCCAGCCCTGCCCGACCCGGCGGATACGCTGGCGAGCCTGGACAGCATTCACCGTTTTGCCTACAGCAAGCTCGGCAACGAGTACCTGTGGAGCCCCTCGATGCCGTGTCCGTTGCCGGCCGAGGAAGACATCCCGATTGCCTACTACGGCACGTCCAATATCGGGCAGCTCAAGTACGTCTACCGCAAAGGCCTCGCCCTTCGCTACGGCAAGACCATGCAGTGCATTGCCGGCATTCACTACAACTTTTCCCTGCCGGAAAAACTCTGGCCGCTGCTCAAGCAGGCCGAAGGCTTTGTCGGCACCGACCGCGATTTCCAGTCGTCGTCCTATATCGCACTGATCCGCAACTTCCGGCGCTACAGCTGGCTGCTGATGTACCTGTTCGGTGCTTCGCCAGCACTGGACGCTGGCTTCTTGCGTGGTCGTTCGCACCAGCTGGAACAGCTGGACCCGGACACCCTCTATTTGCCGTACGCGACCAGCCTGCGCATGAGCGACCTGGGTTACCAGAGCAACGCCCAAGCGGGCCTGACACCGTGCTACAACGATCTGAACAGCTATACCGATAGCCTGCGCAAAGCGGTGGCGACACCCTATGCACCGTATGTCGAAGTCGGTACCCACCAGGACGGTGAGTGGGTCCAGCTCAATACCAACATCCTGCAGATCGAAAACGAGTACTACTCCAACATCCGCCCGAAACGCGTGACCTATACCGGCGAGCGGCCGATCCAGGCGCTGGTGGCCCGCGGCATCCAGTACGTCGAAGTGCGCTGCCTGGACATCAACCCGTTCCTGCCAATGGGCATCGATCTCATCGAATCGCGCTTCCTCGACGCCTTCCTGCTGTACTGCGCGCTGAACGACAGCCCGTTGTTGACCAACACCAGCTGCTCGAATGCGACCTCCAACTTCCTCAGTGTGGTCAAGGAAGGTCGTCGCCCAGGCCTGCAATTGCAGCGCGACGGGCAACCGGTCGATCTGAAAGAGTGGGCTGGCCAATTGCTGGAGCAGATTGCCCCACTGGCCGCACTGCTTGACCAGAGCCATGGCGGCGACGCCCATAGCAAAGCGCTGGACGCGCAAATGGCCAAGGTCCAGAACCCTTCCCTGACGCCATCGGCCCAGGTGCTGGCGGCAATGGCCGAGCACAAGGAAAGCTTTGCTCAATTCTCCCTCCGTCAGAGCCGGGCACACGCCGAGTTTTTCCGCAGCGAGCCGTTGCCGGCAGAGCAACAGGCCAGGTTTGAAGAGCTGGCGCGTTCATCGCTGGCCCAGCAAGCCGAGCTTGAGCAGAACGAAGTGGGTGATTTCGATGTGTTCGTTGGTGCGTACCAGGCGAGCATTCTGGCAATCAGCAACTAGCGCACTGATCGTTCCCACGCTCTGCGTGGGAATGCAGCCCGGGACGCTCTGCGTCCCAAAGCCGAACGCGGAGCGTCCGTGGAGGCGATCTTTCGCTGCGCGTGGGAACGACCAGCTACGCTCCGGCTTAGAATTTTCCGCTCATAAGCTAATTCGAAAAAGTTATTTATTTTCGAATTCTTATATCATTTAGTCTCATTTCACGCCGACTCTCGGTCGCCTGAATGGAGCTTCCCGATGAAACTGAATTTTCCCCTTCGCCTCCTGGCGGCCGCCTCTCTGGCGGCGGCGAGCTTTCTGGCCCAGGCAGCCGACGTGACTGTCGCCTACCAAACCACCGTAGACCCGGCAAAAGTCGCACAGGCCGACGGCGCGTACGAAAAAGCCACCAAGGCCGACATCAACTGGCGCAAATTTGATAATGGTGCCGACATCATCGCCGCCATTGCTTCCGGCGACGTGCAGATCGGCTACCTCGGTTCCAGCCCGCTGACAGCAGCGATCACCCGCAAAGTACCGGTTGAAACCTTCCTGATCGCTACCCAGATCGGCGCCGCCGAAGCGCTGGTGGCCCGCGACGGTTCAGGGATCAAGACCCCCCAAGACCTCATCGGCAAGAAGATCGCCGTACCCTTCGTCTCCACAGGCCACTACAGCCTGCTGGCTGCGCTGAAGCACTGGAACATCGATCCATCGAAAGTCACTGTCCTGAACCTGGCCCCACCAGCGATCATTGCCGCCTGGAAACGCGGTGACATCGACGCCACCTATGTGTGGGACCCGGCCCTGGGTGTGGCCAAGGAAAACGGCAAAGTCCTGATCACCTCCGGCGAACTGGCCAAGTTCGGGGCGCCCACCTTTGACGCCTGGATCGTGCGCAAGGACTTCGCCGAGAAGCACCCGCAAATCGTCACCGCGTTTGCCAAAGTGACCCTGGATGCCTACGCCGATTACCGCAAAGACCCACAAGCCTGGCTCGCCAATCAAGGCAACGTCGACAAGCTGGTAAAACTGTCTGGGGCGAAGGCCAGCGACATTCCACTGCTGCTGCAAGGCAACGTCTACCCGCTGGCGGCTGATCAAGTGGTCACCCTCGGCGCACCGACCACCAAGGCGATCACCGACACCGCTGTGTTCCTCAAGGAACAAGGCAAGGTTGATGCTGTATTGCCGGACTACGCGCCGTACGTCAGCGCCAAGTTCATCACGGATTGATAGGGAGTTAATGGCGATGGCTTTGCTACAGCTGGAGCGCATCAGCGCACAGTACCCCGGCAGCCCCACACCTGTGCTGGCGGATATTTCCCTGACGCTGGGGCCCCAGCAGTTGCTGGTTGCCCTCGGCCCCTCCGGCAGTGGCAAGACCTCGCTGTTGAACCTGATTGCCGGTTTCGTCGAGCCCAGTGCCGGGCGCATTACCCTCGACGGCGTACCGGTCAAAGGCCCGAGTGCCGAGCGCGGTGTGGTGTTCCAGGATGACGCCCTGCTGCCCTGGCAGGACGTGCTGGCCAATGTAGGCTTCGGCCTGGAACTGGCTGGCATTGCTCGGGGTAAACGCGAAATCCGCGCAAGGGAAATGCTGGCGCTGGTGGACCTTGCCGGTTTTGAAAACCGCCGGATCTGGCAACTCTCCGGCGGCCAGAAACAGCGTGTCGGCCTGGCCCGCGCGCTCGCTGCCGATCCGCGAGTATTGCTGATGGACGAACCCTTCGGGGCCTTGGACGCCTTCACCCGCGAACAGATGCAAGAGCTGCTGCTGCAAGTCTGGCGGCGCACCGCCAAACCGGTCTTCCTGATTACCCACGACATCGAAGAAGCCGTGTTTCTCGCCACGGATCTGATTCTGCTGGCACCCAATCCTGGGCAGATCGTCGAGCGTCTGCATCTGGATTTCGGTCAACGTTACGCCGCGGGAGAATCGGCACGGTCGATCAAGTCCGATCCGCGCTTTATCGAGACCCGCGAACACGTGCTTGCCAAAGTGTTCTCCCAACGCAGCGCCGCCCAGCGGCAGGAGCGCGCATGAGCAGCTACGAAATTCCCGCCGCAGCGGTTAAACCGGGTACTACGGCCATTACGCTGCGCCGTAGCTTGAGTACTCGCTGGATCAGTGTGTTGACATTGATCGCGCTGATATTCATTTGGTGGGCTGTCACCGCCACAGGAATGATCGAGCCGCTGTTCCTGCCGCCACCGTCCGCCGTGCTGCAAAAAGGCTGGCTGCTGGTCACCACCGGCTACATGGATTCGACGTTGTGGCAGCATTTGGGCGCGAGCCTGAGCCGCATCGGCCTGGGCCTTGGCTTTGCGGTGCTGACGGCCGTGCCAGTCGGTATCGCTATCGGACATAACCGCATTGCACGCGGGATTCTCGATCCGGTGATCGAGTTTTACCGCCCTATTCCACCGCTGGCTTACCTGCCGCTGATCGTGATCTGGTGCGGTATCGGCGAATTGTCGAAAGTGCTGCTGATCTACCTGGCCATTTTCGCCCCGATTGCCATCGCTACCGCCACTGGCGTACGCACCGTCGACCCGGCCAAATTGCGCGCCGCGCAGTCACTGGGCGCGACCCGCGCACAATTGATCCGCCATGTGATCCTGCCGAGCGCCTTGCCGGACATTTTGACTGGGGTGCGCATTGGCTTGGGCGTGGGTTGGTCGACGCTGGTGGCCGCCGAACTGATTGCCGCCACCAGCGGCCTGGGCTTCATGGTGCAGTCCGCTGCGCAGTTCCTGGTCACCGATGTGGTGGTGCTGGGGATCCTGGTGATCGCGCTGATTGCCTTCGCGATGGAGATGGGCCTGCGTGCCCTGCAACGCAAGCTGGTGCCATGGCACGGCCAGGCTCACTAATGCCTCCAGTTTTTGTTCGATACCCCGGATTGAAGAGAACCACCATGAGCAACTTGACCATCGTCCCTCTAAGCTCGGCCCTCGGCGCACAGATCAGCGGCGTCGACGTCAGCCAGCCGCTGAACCTGGAACAACGCGACGCCATTGAGCACGCGCTGCTCAAGCACCAGGTGCTGTTCTTCCGTGACCAACCGATCACCCCGCAGCAGCAGGCACGATTCGCCGCCAATTTCGGTGACCTGCACATCCATCCGATCTACCCGAATGTGCCGGAACAACCGGAGGTGCTGATCCTCGACACCGCCGTCACCGACGTGCGTGACAACGCGATCTGGCACACCGACGTGACCTTCCTTCCGACCCCGGCCATGGGCGCCGTCCTCAGCGCCAAACTGCTGCCGGAGTTTGGCGGCGATACCCTGTGGGCCAGCGGCATCGCGGCGTATGAAGCCTTGTCGGCGCCCATGAAAAACCTGCTCGAAGGGCTGACCGCCACCCACGACTTCACCCGTTCGTTTCCGCTGGAGCGCTATGGCAACACGCCTGAAGCGCTGGCCCAGTGGGAAGAGACTCGGCGCAAGAATCCGCCACTGTCTCACCCGGTGATCCGCACGCATCCGGTGAGCGGGCGCCGTTCATTGTTCGTCAACGAGGGCTTCACCTCGAAGATCAACGAGTTGTCGGAAACCGAAAGCGAGGCGATTTTGAAGTTCCTGTTCGCTCATACCACCCGCCCGGAATTCACCATTCGCTGGCGCTGGCAGAAAGACGACATCGCGTTCTGGGACAACCGCGTGACTCAGCATTACGCGGTGGATGATTACCGCCCAGCGCGCCGGGTGATGCAGCGGGCGACGGTGCTGGGGGATGTGCCTTTCTTTCGCTGATCCGCCAGTTTTGTACTGACTCTGATGGCCCCATCGCGGGCAAGCCCGCTCCCACAGGTTCAACAGTGTCCACAGACTTTGTGTAAGACTCGGACACTGTGGGAGCGGGCTTGCCCGCGAAGAGGTCGGAACAGGCACCAGAAATCCAGTGCCGATCACTTACTCAGCCGTCGACGGCTTCTCCCAAAGATTGATCCCACCCTCTTGGGCAAACCGGTCAATCTCCGACAATTCCTCAGCACTGAAGCTCAAATTCTTCAACGCCCCGACGTTCTCGATGATCTGCTCCGGTCGGCTCGCGCCGATCAACGCCGAGGTCACCCGCGGGTCACGCAGGGTCCAGGCCAGCGCCAGTTGCGCCAGGCTTTGACCGCGACGCTTGGCGATCTCATTGAGCGCACGCACATGGGCAATGTTGGCCTCGGACAAGTGCGAAGCCTGCAACGAACCACCGCCCGGACGGTTGACTCGCGCATCCGCCGGCACGCCGTTGAGGTATTTGTCCGTCAGCAGCCCCTGCGCCAATGGAGTGAATGCAATGACACCGGTGCCGAGCTCGTCGGTGGTGTCCAGCAAGTCTTTTTCCACCCAGCGATTGAGCAAGTTGTAGGCCGGTTGGTGAATCAACAGCGGTACTTTCCACTCCTTGAGCAGCGCCGCCATTTCACGGGTTTTCACCCCGGAATAAGACGAGATGCCGATGTACAGCGCCTTGCCCTGCTGCACCGCCGTGGCCAGCGCGCTGGCGGTTTCCTCCAGCGGGGTGTCCGGGTCGAAACGGTGGGAATAGAAAATATCCACGTAGTCCAGGCCCAGGCGCTGCAGGCTCTGGTCAAGGCTGGCGAGCACGTACTTGCGCGAACCGCCGCCCTGACCGTAAGGACCGGGCCACATGTCCCAACCGGCCTTGCTCGAAATGATCAACTCGTCACGGTACTGCTTGAAGTCTTCACGCAGCAAACGCCCGAAGTTGATCTCGGCACTGCCGTACGGCGGACCGTAGTTATTGGCCAGGTCGAAATGGTTGATGCCCAGGTCGAACGCCGTGCGCAACAACGCACGCTGGGTGTCGATCGGCGTGCTGTCGCCAAAGTTGTGCCACAGGCCCAGGGACAGCGCAGGCAGTACCAGCCCACTGCGGCCCACGCGGCGGTAAGGGATGGAGTCGTAGCGGTTTTCGGCAGCGGTGTAAGTCATCGAATCCTCACTTGTCTGTCTTGAATCTGGTTACGTCTGCTTCGCCAGTCGCCCAGCATACGCCCAGATAAACGCCAGAAAACCCCGGATTCGAATATTGGCTGAAACGTTTCACAGATGATCGTTCCCACGCTCTGCGCGGGAATGCCTCAACGGACGCTCTGCGTTCGGCTCTTCATCCGGCATCCGCAAACACCTCCCCCAACCAATCCACGAATACCCGAACCCGTGGCGACATGTGTCGGTTGTGCGGGTACAGCACTGACACCGGCATCGGTGGCGGCGGTGTTTCGATGAGGACTTCCTTTATCAGCCCCTGCGCGATCTGCGTTTCCATGCGGTAGCGCGGGCACTGGATCAAGCCCAGTCCGGCAATCGCCGAGGCGGCATAGATCTGAGCGCCAAACACCGAGACGGCCCCCGCGATGGACACTTCCTTGCGCTCGCCATCGACCATGAATTCGAACGGAAACAATTTGGCCGTCGTGCGCGAGACGTAGTTCACCGCGCGATGGTTTTGCAGATCGGCCAGGCTTTTGGGCTCGCCGTATTGGCGCAGATAGCCGGGGCTGGCGCAGGTGATCTGGCGCAGGTTGGCGACGCGTTTGCCGATCAGTGTGGAATCGCCAAGGGAACCGGCGCGCAGCACGCAATCGACGCCTTCGGTGATGAGGTCAACCTGGCGATCGGCCTCGCTGAGGGACAGTTCGATGTCCGGGTAAAGGGCCATGAATTGCGGCAGGGCCGGGATTACGAAGTGTTTGGCCAAGGTGCCGTGCAAGTCGACGCGCAGCCGGCCTTTGGGCGCCACGCTACGGAACGCCAGCTCCGCTTCTTCCAGCTCCGCGAGCAATTGCACACATCGCGAGTAGTACGCCTCGCCATCCAGCGTAGGGCGCACCCTGCGTGTGCTGCGTTCCAGCAAACGCGTGCCCAGCCAGGCTTCGAACTGATTCAGCGTGTGGGTCAACGTTGCACGCGGCAGGTTCAGGTCGGCCGCCGCCAGGGTAAAGCTGCTGCGCTCGTAGATGCGCACGAACACCTTCATCGCTTTGACTTGATCCACGCTCGCCTCCCCCGCTCTATTGTTGATGTTTTTTGAACAGTAAAGGCAACTCTCGTGCATTTATCGGCCTGAGTAAACATGTGAGATTGGCCCCCACACCCAATCAACAGGACATTGCCATGACCACTCAAACTTCCAGGGTTGCCCTCGTGACCGGCGCTTCGCGCGGCATCGGTGCCGTCATTGCCAGGCAACTGGCCAGCGAAGGCTTTGCTGTCGCCATCAACTACGCCCACAGCGCCAGCGAGGCTTCACGACTGGTTGTAGAGTTGCGCCAGGCGGGTCATCGAGCCATAGCGATCAAGGCGGACGTGGCCAGTGCCGATGACGTACGCCGGATGTTCGATGAGACCGAAGCACACTTGGGCAAAGTCGACGTGCTGGTAAACAACGCTGGTATCCTCAAGGTCATGCCCCTGGCGCAGCACAGCGACGAATTGTTCGAACAGAACTTCAACATCCATGCGCGCGGCACCTTCAACACCCTGCGCGAAGCCGCCACACGCTTGAATAGCGGCGGGAAGATCATCAATTTTTCCAGCAGTACCGTCGGCCTGAATCTGCCGGGCTACGCCGTGTACATCGCCAGCAAGGCCGCGGTGGAATCTTTGACCCAGGTATTTGCCAAGGAGATGCGCGGGCGCAATATCACGGTCAATGCCGTGGCACCGGGGCCGGTGGCGACCGATTTGTTCCTGCATGGAAAGAGCGAAGAGCAGATCCAGAGTTTCGCCAAAATGGCGCCACTGGAGCGCCTAGGGCAACCAGAGGATATTGCCCGTGTCGTGACGTTCCTGGTCGGGCCGGAGGCGGCGTGGGTCAATGGGCAGATTCTGCGGGTGAATGGCGGGCTGGTTTAACTATGCTCACACTAAAACCGCAGCGACACCATTCGCGAGCAGGCTCGCTACCACAGGGATCGCGGTGAATCTTGTGGCAGCACTCACCTGAAGGGGGGCACATACCATGCACACCACCATCATCATCACCTTCGGGCTGATCCTGCTTGCCTTGATGCTGTACATCGGCGAAAAAATCGGCTTCCCCCGCCAGGTCCTCGCCTACAGCTTTATCGTGCTGTGGCTGGCCCTGACGCTGATCAATGGCGCGGTGGGCATCGTGCATGCCCGCCAGCCATTGGGCACGGAGGTGATGGTTGGCAGCGCCGTGTTCGGTATCCCGGTGGCGGCGCTGGTGTTGTTCATGGTGTTGACCACCGAGACCTGAAGAGCTGCTCAACGCACCAGGTGCAAGAACTGCATGTGCCGCTCGTACTGGTCAAGGATGTCGTTGATGATCTGCTCCTTGGTGTATCCCACCAGATCGTAATTCTGGCTACCCTCGCTCAGATGCACTTCAGCCCGGTAATAGCGACGATTATTGAGCTGCTTGGAACCCATGCCACCCCGGGCAAACGACGGCGTGAAGTAGCCGCGCATTTGTACCTGGTAGATGAACGGGTGTTCGTCGCCGTGACCGATTTCCAGGCTGACGCTGTCGTTGACCGGTTCCGGATGAGTCACGACGCTCAGGCCCTTTTCGATAAACACTGCCGACACCTCTTCGATGGCGGGGCGCACCGTCGAATCGAGGAAGCGGTAGACCTCATCCCGCGATGGAAAATGCACCGCCTGGCTCAAGCGCTGCCGCCAGCCACCGCGTCGCGAGCCGGACACCGGCGCCAGGGAATGCATCTGCGCAATCTGCTTTTGCGACTCCAGATAGAACGCTTTGTGCAGCCCCCACATCATCAACAGCAAAATCAGCGAGAACGGCAGCGAAGTCAGGACCACAGCTGACTTCAATGCATCAATGCTGCCGGAGAACAGCAACGCGCTGGTCACCAGTGCGGTCATCGCCCCCCAGAACACCCGCAGCCATTTCGGTCCGTCCTCATCAGGGTTGCCACCCTTGGCGGACAGCGTCGACAACACCACGGTGCCGGAGTCGGCGGAAGTGACGAAGAACACGAAGCTGATGAACACCGTGACCGCGATCACGGTTTTGCTCCACGGGTAGGTTTCCAGCAGCAGGTAAAGAGTCATCGACGGGTTGTCGATGGCCGACATGCCCAACGCCGACATGCCGTGGTTGAGCACTTGGTCGATGGCACTGTTGCCGAAGATCGACATCCACGCCAGGGTGAAACCCAGCGGAATCAGCAATACACCGAAGACAAACTCACGGATGGTCCGGCCACGGGAAATCCGCGCAATGAACAGCCCCACGAACGGCGACCATGCGATCCACCAGGCCCAGTAGAACACCGTCCAGCCGCCCAGCCAGTCGCTGGGCTTGTCGTAGGCGTAGAGGTCGAAACTCTTCATCGGCAAGGCGCCAAGGTAGTCGCCAACGTTCTGGATCAGGGTATTGAGCAAGTGCTGCGTGGGCCCGGCGAACAACACGAACAGCAGCAACGCACAGGCCAGCAGCATGTTGATATCGGACATCACCCGCACGCCCTTGTCGACGCCGGACACCGCCACGATGATCGCCGCGCCCATCATCAAGGTGATCAGCCCGACCTGAATCCACTGGGTGTGGGCAATGCCGAACAGGTAGTCCAGGCCCGAATTGAGGTGCAACACACCAAAGCCCATGTCGGCGCCGAGACCGAAGACCGTGGCGATGATGCCGAAGCCGTCCACCGCGTAGCCAATGGGGCCATTGATGCGCTTGCCGATCAGCGGGTACAGCGCCGAGCGCAAGGCCAGCGGCAGGTTATGTCGGTAGGCGAAGTAGGCCAGCGCCATGCCGACAAAGGCGAACACGCCCCAGCCGTGCAGGCCCCAGTGCAGAAACAGGATCTGCATCGCCTGCCGCGCCGCATCCGCCGTGCCGGCCTCGCCCTGAGGCGGTTGCAGCATATGGGTCAAGGGTTCGGACACGCAGAAGAAAAACAGCGTGATGCTGATTCCGGCAGCGAACAGCATGCCGGCCCAGGACAGATAACTGAATTCGGGCTCGTCGTGGTCGGCACCGAGTTTAATCTTGCCGTAGCCCGATAACGCGGTGACCACCACGAAGACCAGATACAGGGTCATCGCCAGCATGTAGTACCAGCCAACCGTGTTGGCTGCCCAGTTTTGCGCCGCCAGTAACCAGGCGCCGGCCTGTTCCGGCATGGCCATGACCACGACACCGAACAACAGGATGAAGGTCGCCGCGAAGTAGAAAACCGGCGGATTCATGCGGATCAGGCCGCTTGGGGGAATGGACGATGCACTCATTGAAGGTGCACCTCGAAGGGGTTGGACGTGGCTGTAGAAATCGGACTCAGCAAAGGCAAGCCTCCTGTTGTGAGCGGGCAGCGAACCACCGGTTTAACTTGAATGAACGTTCAAGTTAAACATGAATAGGGTGCTAAGGACTAATCGCAAGGCTCGGCGGTCGTGGTTGAACACTAGCTCAAGGAGGTGTATTACGCGGATTTTGGAGGATTAGCCCACCGCAAAATTGCTGGATGCCATTACCAGGGTTCGCCTTGAAACCATTCGCGAGCAAGCCCGCTCCCACATTAGACCGAGTTGCCAGGCAGGTACGCATCTAATGTGGGAGCGGGCTTGCTCGCGAAGGCGGCATATCGAGCAGCGGAGGTCTCAGGACTTACTTCTGCGCCCCGTCATCAAGCTGCAAATTCGCCTGGGTCAGGTTACTGCCTGCCGGTACGCTGCGGGTCAGCCAGACATTACCGCCAATGGTCGAGCCCTTGCCGATGGTGATCCGCCCCAGAATCGTCGCGCCGGCATAAATCACCACGTCATCCTCGACGATCGGATGCCGCGCCTGGCCCTTCTGCAACTGGCCGTCTTCGTCCGCTGGAAAACGCTTGGCACCCAAGGTCACCGCCTGATAAATGCGCACCCGTTCGCCGATGATCGCGGTCTCGCCGATCACGACACCGGTCCCGTGGTCGATGAAGAAACTGCGGCCGATCTGCGCGCCCGGGTGAATGTCGATGCCGGTGGCCGAGTGGGCGATTTCCGCGCTGATCCGTGCCAGCAACGGCAGCCCGGCGCGATATAAATGGTGCGCGAGGCGATGGTGAATCACCGCCAGAATACCGGGATAGCACAGCAACACCTCGTCGACGCTACGCGCCGCCGGGTCGCCGTGATAGGCCGCCAGGACGTCGGTGTCCAACAGGCTGCGCAGCCCCGGCAACGCGAGGGCGAAGTCCTGGATGATCTGGATGGTTTTAGCCTCGACCTCAGTGTCGACCTGGGCGCTGTGCCGTGCGGCATAGCGCAATTCAAGCCGCGCCTGAGCCAGTAACGCGTTTAACGCCACATCAAGGGTGTGGCCGACGTAGAAATCTTCACTCTCTTCGCGCAAGTCCACCGGCCCCAGGCGCATCGGGAACAGCGCACCGCAGAGCGCTTCGAGAATATCCGCCATGGCCGCCCGTGACGGCAACTCGCGACCACCCTGCTCACCACTGGCGCGGCCGTTTTGTGCACGCCACTGCTCACGTGCCGTGCGCAGTTGGCTGACGATGGTTTGCAATTGCCAATGGCTGGAACGTTCACTCACGGTAAAAACTCCTCACGGGCGGCCGGACTGTCTGGCCGCACTAACGGCGATACTTTACGGCAAGGCCCGCAAGCCAAATTAAGAACCAATTGTGCTGTGATAAGCACAATCGGCTATAAGCGATTGGCGGTTGCCCCGATAAAGTGGCGTGCCTATAGTCCAGTGACCTTCCACCGCCAGTACGGAACCATGATCAAACAACAGCTTGCCCGCTTTAATCGTCTCGACCTGCTCGGTCAGCCCACTGCCCTGGAAAAACTCGAACGCCTGTCGGCCTGGCTGGGTCGCGACATCTACGTCAAACGCGATGACCTGACGCCACTGGCGATGGGCGGCAACAAGTTGCGCAAACTTGAATACCTGGCCGCCGACGCCCTGGCTCAGGGCGCCGATACATTGATCACGGCCGGGGCACTGCAGTCCAATCATGTGCGCCAGACCGCGGCCATTGCCGCCAAGCTGGGCCTTGGTTGCGTGGCCCTGTTGGAAAACCCGCTGGGCACCGACGACGCCAATTACGTCGGCAACGGCAATCGGCTATTGCTGGACCTGTTCGATGCCAAGGTCGAGTTGGTAGAGAACCTGGATAACGCCGATGAGCAACTGCAAGCCTTGGCCAACCGTCTGCGCAGCAACGGCAAGGAGCCGTACCTGGTGCCGATCGGTGGTTCGAATGCGCTGGGCGCCCTGGGTTATGTGCGAGCCGGGCTGGAACTGGCCGAGCAGATCAAGGACACCGGGCTGAATTTCGCCGCGGTCGTCCTGGCCTCGGGCAGCGCCGGGACACACAGTGGCCTGGCACTGGCGTTGAGTGAAGCATTGCCGGATTTGCCAGTCATCGGCGTCACCGTTTCGCGCAGCGATGAAGATCAGCGACCAAAAGTCCAGGGCCTGGCCGAGCGCACCGCCGAGTTGCTGGAGATGCCATTGCCGGCGAGTTTCAAGGTCGAGTTGTGGGATGAATATTTCGCACCGCGCTATGGCGAGCCCAATGCCGGGACGTTGGCAGCGGTGAAGCTGGTGGCTGGTCAGGAAGGCCTGCTGCTGGACCCGGTCTACACTGGCAAGGCCATGGCGGGGCTATTGGACGGGATCGGGCGCCAGCGTTTCAATGAGGGGCCGATCATCTTCCTGCACACCGGTGGAGCGCCGGCGTTGTTCGCCTATACAAGCTTTCTGTAAGAACCAAGGATCAAAAGATCGCCGCCTCTGCAGAAGCTACCGAAGGCTGCGATCTTTCCGGGTCGCATATATTCTTTTAGGAAATAACAAAAATAGAATTTATTATTTTCTAATCTAAAAGCGGCATCATATAGTCTCGCCGCAGGCGAATTTGCAGCGAGACGCATAGGCTGCTTTAGGGCAGGATATCGCAGTCGTCCAAATCCCGATTTTGCCAACTTTCCTTAAGCGTCTTCCATAAGAAAACACAGGGGCTTGTCATGAATTTTTCCGCACTACGTCGAAATCTGCTGGTGGGTTCGCTAGGTCTGGCCTTGAGCGCCGGCCTGATCGGCCAGGCATGGGCCGGTGAGCAACTGAAACAGATCAAGGATAAAGGCGTGATCAACGTCGGCCTGGAAGGTACTTATCCTCCGTTCAGCTTCGTCGATGAAAACGGCAAGCTTTCGGGTTTCGAGGTCGAGCTCTCCGAAGCCCTGGCCCAGAAGCTGGGCGTCAAGGCCAAAATTCAGCCAACCAAGTGGGACGGCATTCTCGCCGCTCTCGAATCCAAGCGCCTGGACATAGTGGTCAACCAGGTAACCATCTCCGACGAGCGCAAGAAGAAGTATGACTTCTCCGAGCCATACACCGTTTCCGGTATCCAGGCGCTGGTGCTGAAGGACAAGGAAGCCGCGTTGAACATCAAGAGCGCCGCCGACTTGTCCGGCAAGAAAGTCGGCGTGGGCCTTGGCACCAACTACGAACAGTGGGTGAGAGCCAACGTACCAGGCGCCGACGTGCGTACCTACGACGATGATCCGACCAAGTTCGCCGACCTCAACAACGGCCGTACCGACGCCATCCTGATCGACCGTCTCGCCGCGCTTGAATACGCCAAGAAAGCACCGAAAACCGTCGCTGCCGGCCAGGCGTTCTCTCGCCAGGAAGCCGGTATTGCCCTGCGCAAAGGCGAGCCGGAACTGCTGGCTGCCGTGAACAAGGCCCTCGACGAGCTGCGTGCCGACGGCACCCTGGCCAAGATCTCGGAAAAGTACTTCCAAGCTGACGTCACCAAATAATGGAAGCTGCTTTCCAACTCGCACTGGATTCCGCGCCCTTTCTGCTCAAGGGCGCGTATTACACGGTCATCCTCAGCCTGGGCGGAATGTTCTTCGGCCTGGTGATGGGGTTCGGTCTGGCGTTGATGCGCCTGTCGCGCTTCAAATCGGTCAACTGGCTGGCCCGCATCTACGTGTCGTTCTTTCGCGGCACTCCGTTGCTGGTGCAACTGTTCGTGATCTATTACGGCTTGCCGCAATTGGGCATGGAGCTCGATCCACTGCCCGCGGCCCTGATCGGCTTCTCGCTGAACATGGCGGCCTACGCCTGCGAAATCCTGCGCGCCGCGATCGGTTCGATTGAACGCGGGCAGTGGGAAGCCGCTGCCAGTATCGGCATGACCCGTGCGCAAACATTGCGCCGGGCCATCCTGCCGCAAGCGATGCGTACCGCATTGCCGCCACTGGGCAACAGCTTTATCTCGCTGGTTAAGGACACCGCGCTGGCCGCTACCATCCAAGTGCCGGAGCTGTTCCGTCAGGCGCAACTGATTACCGCACGCACCTTCGAAGTGTTCACCATGTACCTTGCCGCCGCGCTGATCTACTGGGTCCTGGCCACGGTGCTATCGCACCTGCAGAACCAGTTGGAAGCACGGGTCAATCGGCACGACCAGGAGTCCTGACCCCATGATTGTCGTGGAAAAACTGACAAAGCAGTTCAAGGGTCAAGTCGTGCTCAACGGCATCGATCTGCAAGTGAAGGAAGGTGAGGTGGTGGCAATCATCGGGCCAAGCGGCTCGGGCAAGACCACCTTCCTGCGCTGCCTGAACTTCCTCGAAGCACCCACCAGCGGCCGGATCAAGGTCGGCGACATCGAAGTCGATACCAGCCGCCCATTGAACCAGCAACAGAGCCTGGTGCGCCGTTTGCGCCAGCACGTGGGCTTCGTGTTTCAGAATTTCAACCTGTTCCCCCACCGCACAGCCCTGGAAAACGTTATCGAAGGCCCGATCATCGTCAAGAAGATCCCGCACGCCGACGCCGTTGCCTTGGGTAAAAAGCTGTTGGCCAAGGTAGGCCTGGCAGGCAAGGAGGACGCCTACCCGCGCCGCCTTTCCGGTGGTCAGCAACAGCGCGTGGCGATTGCCCGAGCGCTGGCGATGGAACCGGAAGTGATTCTGTTCGACGAACCGACCTCGGCGCTCGACCCGGAGCTTGTGGGTGAAGTGCTGGCGACCATCCGCGGCCTGGCCGACGAGAACCGCACCATGGTCATCGTCACCCACGAAATGGCTTTCGCCCGTGACGTGGCCAATCGCGTGGTGTTTTTTGACAAGGGTGTGATCGTCGAACAAGGCGAGGCCAAGGCATTGTTTGCCAACCCCAAGGAAGAGCGCACGAAACAGTTTCTCAGCAAGTTCCTGAACAACGCACACCATTAAACTCCTCGTAACACCTGTCAACTTCCATGGATGGAAGTGACACCTCCCCGACATAAACTCCAATCCTTAGATTATTTATATACCTGTGCGCTACATGCATATTTTGTCAGTGCGCTCGATACATATATGTATAGCGCAACAGTTTAATGACTGATTCTCGAGCACCCCCAAAACCGCGCCGAACCCTCAAAAAATGGCGCCCTTGGCGAGTATTATTCGACGTATCTGGACAGCTTGTTAACTTCAAAGCGTAGGATAATTCTGAATAACGCCCGACGTCCCATTTAACCAACCCACTCTATTGACACTTACTCTGGCTAACTCTTATCTAGTCTCTTTCCAGCGGCACCGCTCGCGCCCAGTCATTATTTAAATTCAAAGTAATGAACGGTTTTGCTGTTCGAATTCACGTTTTGTTTTCCCCAAACGGACTTCATTGCAAAACATCAAGGAGACTTCCATGAAAAGCACCTCAACTAAAACCGGACTTGCCGCCCCGACTCTCGCGCAATCACACAAGGCAGGGATCAACCTCGCCTCGGCGACGCACTTGCTGATCGAGGTGCCGCCCTACCCCGCGATGGACGAAGGCGACCTGATCGAACTGTTCTGGGACAACTGCTACGTCGCCTCCAGGGTTCTGACGGCCAACGAGATTGGCCAACCCGTCCAGCTACGGGTACCCGAGAGTTTTATCGCTAGCGGCTCTTCATACGTCCACTATCGAATCATGCAGATAGGACAAGCACCGATCGTATCCCCCGCCCAGCGTGTGCAGTCCAAACTCGAGTGTCCGGGTGGGCAGGTATCTGCATTGAGTGGTGACGAAAATCAGAGCCTGGCCCCGGTAACCATTCCTGAAACGATTCGGCGCCAGGGAGTGAACCCCAACCAGATCAAGCGTGGCGTGCCGGTGACCATCGAGCCTTACGTGAACATGGCCGCCGATGACGAAATCACCTTGCGATGGGGCGACGTCCGCATGGATTTGCCCCCACTCAAGGAACGCGATGTGGGCCAGCCGGTTCAGGTCTGGGTGCCTGCGGCGATCATTCTGGAAGCCGGCGAAGACCTGCGACTGGAAGTGACTTACTGCATCCTCGATCGCGTAGGCAACAATTCTCGCTGGGCACCCGCACGGACATTGAAGATTGGTTGTGCCAATCCCTACCCCAAGGAGCCGAAGAAGGAACACCTCCAGGCCGCAGAACGTCGTTAGCGATGGCAGCGATCCTATAACCTTCCATGCATATTACTAAAAGTTAGTTTTAAAAATATTTATACAAGATTAGGGTATATGCACCGGACCACCGGACATTCTTGTTTTCGTTCGCCGCACCCCGCGGCGTTTTCATGAGATGTGAGGTAGGTATGGTCCGGAACACAATCACCCCAGTGCAGATCGCCAGGGCATTGCGTGTAGCCAGGGAGTGGCGCTGATGTCCAGTCTGGCTGACGCAATCGTCCAGAGTGACCTGGACGTCGCCCCATTGTTGTTGCCCGCACAGGTGCTGCGCAACGACGCTCAAGCCATCAAGGCCGCCCTTGAGCTGGCGCAAGTCGCTCGCCTGCAAGCGGCCAGGCGCGACCAGCAGCGCAAGCTGCCGTGGTCGGAAGTCGAACAGTTCACCCGAAGCGGCCTGGGCAGCATTGCCATCCCCCACGAGTACGGTGGCCCACAGGTTTCATTCGTCACCCTGGCCGAAGTGTTCGCGATCATTTCCGCGGCAGACCCGGCCCTGGGGCAAATTCCACAGAACCAGTTCGGCATCCTGAACCTGATACTCGGCAGCGCTACCGAAGCGCAGAAAAAACAGCTGTTCAAAAGCGTGCTCGAAGGCTGGCGCATTGGTAATGCCGGGCCGGAACGTGGCGCTAAAAATACCCTTGAACTCAAGGCGCGCATCACTGCCGATGGCGACGGTTTTGTCCTCAACGGCCAGAAGTTTTATTCCACCGGCGCGCTGTTCGCGCACTGGGTCGCGGTCAAGGCGCTCAATGACGACGGCAAGCAAGTGCTGGCCTTCGTTCGTCGCGGTACGCCGGGGTTGCGCATCGTCGATGACTGGTCCGGTTTCGGCCAGCGCACCACCGCCAGCGGCACCATTTTGCTCAACAACGTGCGGGTCGACGCCGAGCTGGTGGTGGATAACTGGAAGATCAATGAAAAGCCCAATACTCAGGGCGCGGTTTCGCAACTGATCCAGGCGGCCATCGATGCCGGCATCGCCCGGGGCGCGATTGATGACGCCATCGAGTTCGTGAAAACCCGCGCCCGGCCATGGGTTGACGCCAACGTTGAACGGGCCAGCGATGACCTGTACGTCATCGCCGATATCGGCAAGCTGAAAATCGAATTGCACGCCGCCGAAGCGCTGCTGCGCAAGGCCGGGCAGGTGCTCGACCAGGTGAACGCCGCACCGCTGACCGCCGAGTCCGCTGCCCGCGCTTCGATTGCCGTCGCCGAAGCCAAAGTGTTGACCACCGAAATCTCGTTGCTGGCCAGTGAAAAGCTGTTCGAGCTGGCCGGCAGCCGATCCACCCTTGCCGAGTTCAACCTCGACCGCCATTGGCGCAACGCCCGGGTGCACACCCTGCACGACCCGGTGCGCTGGAAATACTACGCGGTTGGCGCCTATCACCTGAACGGCACGTTGCCGGCTCGGCATTCCTGGATTTAACGGCCAGACACTTTTTACCAGAGCTCTGGAGAAACACATGACCCTTTCTCAACACGTTGCAATCATCACCAGCGATGAGCAAGCCCTGATCGTCGCCAGCGATCTGGCCGAAGATTTCAAACGCGACAGCGCCCTGCGCGACCGTGAACGTCGCTTGCCGCACCCCGAGCTGGAGGTGTTCTCCCGCTCGGGCCTGTGGGGCATCAGCGTGCCGAAGGCGTACGGCGGCGCGGGCGTTTCCAACGTCACCCTGGCCAAGGTCATCGCACTGATCGCCCAAGCGGATGGTTCCCTCGGGCAAATCCCGCAGAACCACTTCTATGCGCTGGAAGTGCTGCGCGTGAATGGCAGCGAAGCGCAGAAAAAGCGCCTGTACGCCGAAGTATTGGCCGGCCAGCGCTTCGGTAATGCACTGGCAGAGCTGGGGACTAAAACCGCCCATGATCGCGTCACCCGTCTGACACGCGATGGCGATGGCTATCGCATCAACGGTCGAAAGTTCTACGCCACCGGTGCGATCTACGCCCAGCGCATCCCGACCTCTGTGATCGATGAAAACGGCGTGCAGCAACTGGCTTTCCTCCCGCGCAACAGCAAGGGCCTGACGGTGATCGACGACTGGAGCGGCTTCGGCCAGCGCACCACCGGTAGCGGCTCGGTGGTGTTCGAAGAGGTCTTTGTGGCCGCGGAAGACGTGATCCCGTTCCAGACCGCCTTCGAGCGGCCGACACCGGTCGGCCCGCTGGCGCAGATTCTCCATGCCGCCATCGACACCGGCATCGCCCGCGCGGCCTATGAAGACGCGCTGCATTTCGTGCGCACCAAGACCCGGCCATGGATCGACGCCACCCATGAAAAAGCCAGCGACGACCCACTGACCCTCAAGAGCTTCGGCCACTTGAGCATTCGCCTGCACGCTGCCGAAGCCTTGCTTGAGCGCGCTGGTGAATTGCTCGACAAGGCCCAGGCCGACACCCGCGCCGAGACCGTCGCCGCCGCGTCGATCGCCGTCGCCGAAGCCCGTGCCATCAGCACTGAAATTTCCCTCGCCGCCGGCACTACGCTGTTCGAACTGGCCGGCAGCCAGGCCACCCTGGTCGAGCACGGTCTGGATCGCCATTGGCGCAACGCCCGGGTGCATACCCTGCACGACCCGGTTCGCTGGAAATATCACGCAGTCGGCAACTACTACCTCAACGATGAAAACCCGCCACTGCGGGGGACCATCTGATGGCCAAGGCGAAAAAGAAGATCCTGCTCAACGCGTTCAACATGAACTGCATCGGGCACATCAACCATGGCTTGTGGACGCATCCACGGGACATCTCGACCCAGTACAAGACGATCGAATACTGGACCGAACTGGCACAGTTGCTGGAGCGCGGACTGTTCGATGGCTTGTTCATCGCGGATATCGTCGGCGTCTATGACGTGTACCAGAACTCGGTGGACGTGCCGCTCAAAGAATCGATCCAATTGCCGGTCAACGATCCGTTGCTGCTGGTTTCGGCGATGGCTGCGGTGACGAAAAACCTTGGCTTCGGCCTCACCGCCAACCTCACCTACGAACCGCCGTACCTGTTCGCGCGGCGCATGTCGACGCTGGATCATCTGAGTCGCGGTCGAATCGGTTGGAACATCGTCACCGGTTACCTCGACAGCGCGGCCAAGGCCATGGGCCTGAACGAACAAGTCGAGCATGACCGCCGCTACGACCAAGCCGACGAATACCTGGAGGTGCTCTACAAACTCTGGGAAGGCAGTTGGGAAAACGGCGCGGTACTCAATGATCCGCAGCAACGCATCTACGCTGCGCCAGAAAAAGTACACAAGGTCGAACACAAGGGCGAGTTCTACCAGGTCGAGGGTTACCACCTGTGCGAGCCGTCACCGCAGCGCACGCCGGTGCTGTTCCAGGCGGGCAGTTCCGATCGCGGTTTGCTGTTCGCCGGGCGCCACGCCGAGTGCGTGTTTATCAGCGGATCGAACAAGCCGTCGACCAAAATCCAGGTGGACAAGGTTCGCGCCAGCGCCGTCGAGGCTGGGCGCAACCCTGAGGACATCAAAGTGTTCATGGGCTTGAACGTGATCGTCGGCGCGACTGAAGAACTCGCTTGGGCCAAGCACGCCGAATACCTGAGCTACGCCAGCGCCGAGGCCGGCGTGGCGCATTTTTCGGCCTCCACTGGCATCGATTTTTCCGAGTACGCCATCGACGAACCGATCCAGTACGTCAAGAGCAACGCGATCCAGTCGGCGACCAAGAACCTGCAGAACAACGACTGGACCCGCCGCAAATTGCTGGAGCAACACGCCCTCGGCGGACGCTACATCACCGTGGTCGGCTCGCCCGGGCAAGTGGCCGATGAGCTGGAATCGTGGATCGCCGAAACCGGCCTGGACGGCTTCAACCTGACGCGCATCGTCACACCGGAAAGCTATGTGGATTTCATTGAACTGGTGATTCCGGAGTTGCAACGGCGTGGGTCGTACAAGACTGCTTACGACAATGGCAGCTTGCGCGAAAAGCTGTTCAACGAGGGCGCACATTTGCCTGAGCAACATACCGGGTCCGCGTTTCGCCGCTAAAAGCTTCGCGAGCAGGCTCGCTCCCACATTTGGAATGTACTCCCCTGTGGGAGCGAGCCTGCTCGCGAAGAGGCCCGACCAAACACCAAAAATCTTATGCACTGACTGGAAAAAATATCATGACCAAGCACCACCTCTCTAACCCAGTCAAAGCACTGGCCCTGGCCCTCGGCCTGTTCAGCTCTACGGTGTTCGCCGCCGACGCGCCTTTGAAAATCGGCACCACCGCCGCCTTCGCCATTCCCCTGGAAGCGGCCGTAGAAGAGGCTGGCAAACAAGGCCTGAAAGTCGAATTGGTGGAGTTCACCGACTGGATCGCGCCCAACGTCAGCCTCGCCGCCGGCGACATCGACGTGAACTACTTCCAACACATCCCGTTCCTGGAAAACGCCAAGAATGCCTCCGGATTTGACCTGGTGCCCTTCGCACCGGGAATCATCAACAATGTCGGTCTCTACTCGAAGAAGTACAAAAGCTTCGACGAGCTACCGCAAGGCGCAAGCGTGGCCATCGCCAACGACCCGATCAACAGCGGGCGTGGCTTGCAGCTGTTGGCCAAGGCCGGCTTGATCACGCTAAAACCGGGTGTCGGCTACAAGGCCACCGAAGAAGACATCATCGCCAACCCGAAGAACATCAAGATCCTGCAAGTCGAGGCCGTGCAACTGGTAAGGGCCTATGACGACGCCGATCTCGTCCAGGGTTACCCGGCTTACATCCGCCTGGCGAAGACCTTCGATGCCGGTTCGGCCCTGCTGTTCGACGGCCTCGACCACAAGGAATACGTGATCCAGTTCGTGATCCAGCCGAAGAGCAAAACCGACCCGCGCCTGATCAAGTTCGTCGACATCTACCAGCACTCGCCAGCCGTTCGCGCAGCCTTGGATAAAGCCCACGGCAAGCTCTACCAAGCCGGTTGGGAGAGCTGAGCATGACAGCTGCGATCCAACGGCGACTGGATATTCCAGAGCCTCAGAAAGCTGAACAGACCGAACTGCACCCGGACCTGAACCGCGCTCACGTGCGCTTCATCGGCCTGGGTAAAACCTATGACGGCAAGCAAGGTCCGGTGGCCGCGTTGCAGGGTATCGACCTGGCGATCCAGCACGGTGAAGTGTTCGGCATCATCGGTCGTAGCGGCGCCGGCAAGTCGTCGCTGATCCGCACCATCAACCGCCTCGAACAACCGACGTCGGGGCGCGTGCTGATCGATCAGGTGGACATCGGCGAGTTTGATGAAGACCGTCTGGTGGCATTGCGTCGGCGCATCGGCATGATCTTCCAGCACTTCAACCTGATGTCCGCCAAGACGGTTTGGCAGAACGTCGAGCTGCCGCTGAAAGTCGCCGGTGTACCCAAGGAAAAGCGCGAGCAGAAGGTTCGTGAACTGCTGGAACTGGTGGGCTTGCAAGCCAAGCACAAGGCTTACCCGGCGCAACTGTCCGGCGGCCAGAAACAGCGCGTAGGCATCGCCCGCGCCCTGGTTCACGACCCGGCGATTCTGCTGTGCGACGAAGCCACTTCGGCACTGGACCCGGAGACCACACAATCGATCCTCGGCCTGCTGCGAGAGATCAATCAGCGCCTGGGCCTGACGATCATTCTGATCACCCATGAAATGGCGGTGATCCGCGAGATCTGTGATCGCGTCGTGGTGCTGGAACACGGTCGAATCGTTGAACAGGGGCCCGTCTGGGAAGTCTTCGGCAACCCGCAGCATGAGGTCAGCAAGACCTTGCTCGCCCCCTTGCAACACGCCCTGCCGCCAGAACTGCAAAGCCGCTTGCATCCGCAACCGCAGACCGCAGAAGACGCGGTGGTACTGCGCCTGCAGTTCACCGGAACGGCCCAGGCCGAACCGGACCTTGCCGCACTGTTCAGTGCACTCGGTGGCCGCGTGCGCTTGCTGCAGGGTGGCGTGGAACGGATTCAGGGACACGCGCTTGGGCAACTGCTGCTGGCCGTGACGGGCTCGTCCCTGGGCGTCGAAGAACTGCGTCAATGCGCCGGCCAGTGGGCGCAACAGGTAGAGGTATTGGGCTATGTGGTTTGATCGCTTGCTGCAGGGATTCATCGACACGTTCTTGATGGTCGGCGTGTCGTCGTTGATTGCACTGCTGGCGGGCATTCCGCTGGCGGTGATCCTGGTCACCAGCTCCAAGGGCGGCATCTACGAAGCCCCGGCGCTTAACCGCGCACTGGGTGCCTTCGTAAACCTGTTCCGCTCGATTCCGTTCCTGATCCTGATGGTGGCGTTGATTCCGTTCACCCGCTTGATCGTCGGTACCACGTACGGCGTTTGGGCAGCCGTGGTGCCATTGACCATCGCCGCTACGCCGTTCTTTGCACGCATCGCTGAAGTCAGCTTGCGCGAGGTCGATCACGGCTTGATCGAAGCAGCGCAAGCCATGGGCTGCCGACGTGGGCACATCGTCTGGCATGTGCTGTTGCCTGAGGCGTTGCCGGGGATTGTCGGGGGCTTCACCATCACCCTGGTGACAATGATCAACTCATCGGCCATGGCGGGGGCGATTGGTGCCGGTGGGTTGGGGGACATTGCGTATCGGTATGGGTATCAGCGGTTCGATAGCCAGATCATGCTGACGGTGATTGTGTTGCTGGTGGCGTTGGTCGCGGTGATTCAGTTGGGTGGGGATCGGTTGGCTCGGGGATTGAACAAACGTTAGATCAAGATCAAAAGATCGCACCGCAGGGCATGTATACACTTCGGCGAATGGCTGCGCAGCACCCCCAGCCTTGATGGCGTATATTCGGCAGATACCAATTGCCTGCGCAGCCGACCATGAAACAGACCCCCGCCGACCTTGAGCAGATCACGTCCACGACTCTGGGCCATTACAACTCGGTGGCCGAAAGTTTCCGCGAAGGCACCCGCGATCACGATGTCAGCCAGAACATCGACGCGCTGTTGCGGCATATCCAGGGTGAGCCGCCGTTCGACATTCTCGATTTCGGCTGCGGTCCCGGTCGCGACCTGCAGACCTTTACGCGCATGGGCCACACGGCCGTGGGCCTTGATGGCTCGCAGAAGTTTGCGCAAATGGCACGGGAAGACAGCGGTTGCGAGGTCTGGCAGCAGGACTTCCTGAAGCTGGATTTGCCTCAGGAACGCTTCGATGGGATTTTTGCCAATGCGGTGTTGTTTCACATCCCGCGCCAGGAGCTGCCCCGGGTATTGAAAGAACTGCGCGCGGCATTGAAGCCCGGTGGTGTGTTGTTCAGCTCCAATCCCCGTGGCGACAACCAGGAAGGCTGGAACGGGCCGCGCTATGGGTCGTATCACGACCTGAAGGCATGGCAGCAATTGCTGACCGAAGCGGGCTTTGTGGAGCTGGAGCATTACTACCGGCCGGCAGGGCTGCCGCGCGAGCAGCAGCCTTGGTTGGCGAGTGTCTGGCGCAAGTCTTCGTAGTCAGTACTGACGCCATCGCGGGCAAGCCCGCTCCTACAGGGATCGCGTTGTTCATAACTACGCGATCAACTGTGGGAGCGGGCTTGCCCGCGATGAGCGCGCAACGCTCGTCTTAGCGCACTTCTTTCTTCGGCTCGCGAATCTTGTACCAGGCCACATACAAGGCCGGCAAAAACAGCAGCGTCAGCAAGGTGGCGACGATGATCCCGCCGATCATCGCGTAGGCCATCGGCCCCCAGAACACTTCCCGGGCAATCGGGATCATGCCCAGGCTCGCCGCCGCCGCGGTCAGCAGGATCGGTCGACGACGATGCTCGGTAGCTTCCACCACCGCATCCCAGGGTGACGAACCTTGTGCCACGAACTCATCGATCTGGGTCACCAGGATCACCGAGTTGCGGATGATGATACCGATCAGCGCCAGGATGCCGAGGATCGCCACGAAGCCCATCGGCGTTCCGGTCGGCACCAGCGCCAGCACCACGCCAATCAAGCCCAGCGGCGCGACGCTGGCCACCAGGAACATCTTCTGCACGCTGTGCAACTGAATCATCAGGAAGGTGGCCATCAGGAACACCATCAACGGCACCACCTTGTTGATCGGCCCCTGGGCCTTGGCGCTTTCCTCCACCGTACCGCCCGTGGCGACCTTGTAGCCAGCCGGCAACGAGGCGGCGAATTTTTCGATATCCGGCTTGAGCTGGGTCACCAGATCGGTTGGCTGGATATCACCGATGACCGCCGTCTTGATGGTGATCGTCGGTTTGCGGTCGCGACGCCACACCAGCGGTTGCTCGAGTTCGTAGCGCACGGTGGCAAACGCCAGCAGTGGAATGGAGGTGCCGCCCGGTGTGAGGATCTGCAGGTTCTGCAGGGTATCCGGTGAGCCCCGCTCGGCGTCCACGGCGCGACCGACCACGTTGATCAGATAGATATCGTCGTCGACCTGGGTCACCGTCGAGCCGCTGACGATGCTGTTCATCAGGTTCGCCACGTCCTCGGACGACAAGCCGAGCTGGCGTGCCTTGTCCTGGGCGATGTCGATGCGCAGTACCTTGCCTGGCTCGTTCCAGTCGAAAATGATTTCGCCGATGTGCGGGTTTTTGTCCAGTTGGCTGGCCAGATCGATGGCATGTTTGCGCACCTGGTCAATGTCCGGGCCGCTGACGCGGTACTGGATTGGCCGCCCCACGGGTGGGCCCATTTCCAGGGCCTGGACGAAACTGCCGATGCCGACGAAGTCTTTGCGCAGGCGTTCGCGCAGGCGGTCGCTGAGGGCTGCGCGCGTCTCGAAGTCTTTACTCACAATCACCAGCTGTGCGTAGTAAGGGTTCTGCAGTTGCTGGTCGAGGGGCAGGTAGAAACGAATCGCGCCCTGGCCGATGTAGGTACTCCAGCGCACGATGTCGGGGTCGCCCTTGAGGGTCGCTTCAAGTTTATCCACGGCTTTGCGGGTTTCATCAATCGAGGCATTTTGCGGCAGGTTCAGATCCACCAGGATTTCCGGGCGATCAGAGGCCGGGAAGAACTGGTTCTGGACAAAGCGCATGCCGACCACCGACAACCCGAACAGCAGCACCGTTATGCCGATCGCCCACCAGCGGTTACGCATGCTCCACAGCAGGCCGCCATTGAACGCCCGCCCGAGGCGCCCGGGCTCTGCCGAGTGCGGCTTCACATTGGTACTGAGGATGTGCACGCCAATCACCGGGGCGAACAACACCGCGACAACCCACGAGACCAACATGGCCACTGCAATGACCGCAAACAGGGTGAAGGTGTATTCACCGGCCGAGCTGCCATTGAGGCCAATGGGGACGAAACCCGCCACTGTTACCAGTGTACCGGTGAGCATCGGGAAGGCGGTCGAAGTGTAGGCAAAGGTCGCGGCCTGTTCCTTGGTTTCGCCCAGTTCCAAACGCGAGACCATCATCTCGACGGTGATCATCGCGTCATCCACCAGGAGTCCGAGGGCGATGATCAATGCGCCGAGGGAAATCCGTTGCATGGTGATGCCGCTGTATTCCATGAACACAAAGACCATCGCCAGCACCAGTGGGATCGAGCACGCCACCACCAGCCCCGCGCGTACGCCGAGACTGATGAAGCTGACCACCAACACGATCACCACGGCTTCGAACAACGCACTGGTGAACCCGCCTACGGCCGCTTCCACGACGACAGACTGATCGGACACGTTGTGCACACCGACGCCCACCGGCAGATTGGCCGTCAGCTCATTGATGCGCTGGTGCAGGGCCTTGCCGAAGTCCTGGATGTTGCCGCCCGTTTGCATCGCAATGGCCAAACCGATGGCGGGTTGGCCATTGAAGCGAAATTCCGGGGTCGACGGGTCGACGTAACCACGGCGAATATCGGCGATATCGGCCAGGCGATAGAAACGGTCATTGAGCCGCAAGTTGACGTTGGCCAGATCCTTCTCGGAAATGAACTGCCCGGACGTGCGCACGGAAATCCGCTCCGGACCGGCTTCGATCACCCCGGACGGCGTCACGGCGTTCTGGGTCTGCAGGGCTTGTACGACTTGCTGTTCGTCGATGCCCAGCGCCGCCAGTTTGCGTGTCGAGAAATTCAGGTAGAGCACTTCATCCTGCTGGCCGACCATCTCGATCTTGCCCAGCCCCGGCACACCGCGGATATCGGCGCGCGCCTGCTCGACGTAGTCGCGCAACTGGCGCAACGACAGGCCATCGGCGGTAAAGGCGTAGATCGAACCAAACACGTCACCGAACTCGTCGTTGAACGACGGCCCCTGAATGCCCTGGGGAAACGAGTAGCGGATGTCGCCGATTTTCTTGCGCACCTGGTACCAGATTTCCGGGATGTCCTTGGCCTTGGTGGTGTCGCGCAAGTAGACGTAGACCGTGGATTCGCCGGGGCGGGTATAGCTTTTCACGTAGTCGAGGGAATCAAGCTCCTCGAGCTTTTTCTCGATACGGTCGGTGATCTGCTTGAGGGTTTCTTCCTGGGTTGCACCGGGCCAGCGGGTCTGGATCACCATGGTCTTGATGGTGAACGACGGGTCTTCCTCGCGACCCAGGTTCAGGTACGAGAAGACGCCCATCAGCAGAGAAACAAACATCAAATACCAGACGAACGACTGATGCTTGAGGGCCCATTCGGATAAGTTGAAACTCCCTTTCATTGTGGGTTGCCCTCATCGACTTTCACTTTCTGCCCCGGCTTGAGGCTGTTCACACCGGCACTGACGACTCGCTCGCCAGCCTTGATATCGTTGGCCAGCACCACCGTATTTTGCGTACGGCTGACGATGCTGACGTCCCTTGGAGAAACCGTTTGCGTCTGCGCATCAATGACCCAGACGCGGTTTTTGCCGTCGACCTCCTGCAAGGCACTCAGGGGTAACTCGATGCGCGGCTTGATTGCGCTACTCAAGGTCACGCTGATCGCCGTGCCGAGGCGAAACGCCGGCGGTGTTTCGGTCAGCGTCAGGCGTGCGCGCCGGGTACGGGTCGCACTTTCGGCCTGGGGTTCGATTTCACGCACAATGGCCGTGGTGGCAATGTTCGGGTTCAGTTGCGAGGCAACCTGGAACACCACGTCGGCGGGCAACTGGTCGATCAAGGTGTCGGGCAGGTCGATCACCGCTTCCTTGATGTCCGGCTGCGCCAAAGTGACCACCTGCTGACCCGCGGTGACGACCTGCCCGGCTTCGGCACTCCACGCCGTGACCACGGCCTTGTGATCGGCGCGCAACTCGACGTAGTTGAGCTGGTCCCTGGCCTGGCTGACCGCGGCCTTGGCCTGGTCGAGCGAGGCCTGGGTGGTTTTCAGGTCGGTGAGTGCGCTGTCGAGCTGCGCCTGGGAGCCCACCCCGCGATCGAACAATTGCTGCTGTCGCCGGGCGCTGGCCTGGGCATTGATGAGTTGTGCCTGGACACTCGCCAGATCGCCCTCGGCCGAACGCAACTGGTTCTGCTGATCGGTGGGATCAAGCGTGGCGAGCAAGGCCCCTTTGTCGACTTCGGCACCGACATCGACGCTGCGACTGGCAATGCGCCCCGGCACTCGGAAACCGATATTGCTTTCATAACGGGCCTGGATGCTGCCCGCGAAACGCCCGAGATTCTGCTCATCCAAGGCCTTGACCGTGATCGACAACACTGGACGCACCATTTCCGGGGCGGGTTCTTCTTTCGAGCAGGCCAGCAGCATCATACCGGCGAGCACCACTAACAGACGCTTCATTGCGCAGCCCCCACAGACAAATCCTTGTAGGTGTCTTCGGCGATTTCCACCGTCACACCGGGGTGCAGCAACTGACCGCCCGCGATGACGACTTTTTCACCGCCGGTCAGACCGGCGCTGATGATGACTTTACCGGTCAGGTAGCGGCCAACCTTGACGTTGTGCAATTGCGCCTTGCCCTCCCCATCCACCAGCCACACCGCCGGCTCGCTGACATTTTTGGTCAGCGCCGACCACGGCAGCTCGACGGCGGATTTACCTCGGGTATTGGCGGTGGCACTCACCACCGAGCCCAATTGCATCCCTGGCGGCAAGCTGTCGAGGGTGACTTTGACCTGCACCGTACCCGTTTGCTCGGAGACGGCCGGAGTGACTTCCCGCACGGTCCCGGTGGTTTTGACCGCCGGATTATCCAGCAGACTGACCACCACCGCCCTGTCCGACGGTGGCTCGGCCAGCAGCGACTCGTAGACGTTGAACACCGCATCCCGATCCCCGTCCCGGGCAAGGCTGAAAATCGGTACCGTGGCCTGCACCACCTGGCCGACCTCGGCCTGCCGCGCCGTGATCACGCCCGGTGCGTCGGCGATCAACGCGGTGTAGCTCAATTGTTCACGGGCGTTGGCCAGTTGCGCCTCGGCAGCCGCCAGCGAACTTTGGGTGCTGCGTAAGGCCGCCTGGGCGGAATCGTATTCGCTCTGGCTGGTATAGCCCTTGGGCAACAATTTCTGCTGGCGCACAAAGGCCGCGGCGTTCTGCTTGACCTTGGCCTGCTCCGCGACGACCTGGGCCTGGGCCGAATCGACGTTGGTCTGCAGGTCCTTGGGATCGAGCCTGGCGAGTACCTGCCTGGCCGAGACCCGGTCACCGACATCCACCATACGCTGGATGATCTTGCCCCCGACGCGGAACGACAACTCGGTCTGCACCCGGGCCTGGACATCACCGGTCAACGTGATGTTGACGGCGTAGTCGGCCAGCTTGACCTCTTGCACGAAAACCCGGGGCCGGTTCTTTTCGACCGGCGCCTCTTCACTGCAGGCGCTCAGCAAGGCCAAAAGGCTCAGGCCAAGCGCTATTTTCATTCCGGGACCAACCATGCAGACTCCTTTGCGTTTAACGGGCGCGATTCGCATGTGAGCTTAGAACAGGGATTAACCTTCGCCCACGCAATAATCGTCATTTCCTACACAGGAGCTGCGAAAGGCTGAGATCTTTTGCATTTAAATGATAAAGATCAAAAGATCGCAGTCTCCGGCAGCGCCTACAGAGAACGTCCTTCATGCTCAAGACCCTTGCGGTGGCCAATTACCGCTCGATCAACAAACTGGTCATTCCGCTGGGTCGGTTGAACCTGATTACTGGCCCCAACGGCAGTGGCAAATCCAATCTCTACCGCGCACTGCGCCTGTTGGCGGAAACGGCTCAGGGTGGCGTGGTCAATGCATTGGCTCGCGAGGGTGGACTTCATTCGACCTTCTGGGCCGGCCCGGAAACCATCACCCGGCGCATGCGCAATGGCGAAGTGCCGGTAGAGGCGACGGTGCGACAGGGCGTGAAGCGTCTGCGATTGGGATTTACCGGAGAAGAATTCGGATACTCGATCAGCCTGGGATTGCCCGACTCCAATGGCCATTTCATGCTACCCGGGCACGACGCGCCCATCCCCTCACGTTTCAGCCTCGACCCGCAAATCAAGCGCGAGTGTCTCTGGGCCGGACCGTTCTATCGTCCAGCAAGTCTTCTGGTGGACCGCGACGGCCCGATGGTCCGTACTCGAGCCAACCGCAGTTGGGACGTGCTGGCTCAGCACACGCCGAATTTCGACAGCCTGTTCGATCAGGTCGGGTGCCTGCGTAACTCGCCAGAGGTGCTGGAGATGCGCGAGTTCATCCGCCGCTGGCGCTTCTACGATCACTTTCGCAGCGACGCCGACGCACCGGTGCGTCAGCCGCAACTGGGTACGCGTACGCCGGTGCTGCACCACGACGGTCGGGACCTGGCCGCGGCATTGCAGACCATTATCGAAATCGGCGATCCCGAGGCATTGCGCAACGCGATCAGCGACGCATTTCCCGGTGCACGACTGCACATCGAACCGCTGGCCGGCGGCCGTTTTGCTATCGAGTTTTATCAGGAAGGCTTGTTGCGGCCATTGTCCGCGGCGGAGTTGTCGGACGGGACGCTGCGTTATTTGCTATTGGTGGCGGCACTGCTGACGCCCCGGCCGCCGACATTGATGGTGCTGAACGAGCCGGAAACCAGCCTGCATCCGGATCTGCTGCCGGCGTTGGCGCGCCTGATTATCCGGGCGTCGGAGCAGTGCCAGGTGTGGGTGGTGTCCCATGCGCGGCGCCTGATTTCGGCGTTACAGGAAGACCCGGCGTGCAATTGCATCGTGCTGGAGAAAAACCTCGGGCAAACCGGGATTGTCGGACAGCGCATGCTGGATGAGCCCGCGTGGTATTGGCCGGATTGATGTATCGATGTTGCGCCTGATCTAAATGGAATGACGACGAATGTCTTTTACACGATCTGTTTTTGGCGATACCGGCGAAGCTGCCATAGGATTTTTATTGTTCCCTGGTTTTGGCCCACTGTAGGCAACCTTCACGCCTTCAATTCTGTTCATCTTGTCAGCACGCATGCTGTAAAACACCGAAGCAGCTGAAGCCGTAAAGGACAACACGCTAAAAGCGGCCAGTGTGATGAGCAGAGGATCCTGAGCGGAATTATCCGGATCCGTGGCATTCAGCGCGGACCTCACCACCCCCACCCCGCCCCCGATAAATCCTGTCACAGCCCCGACCATGCCGGCATGGTTGGATTGTTTCGAGAGCGATGCAGAAGACGGAGCACTCTTGATTTTTGAACCGGTGACAGCGAGCCTTGCCGAGAAAAGCCCGACTCCAGCCGAAACAAAATTAAGGGCCGACATTGCAAGGAAAAACCAGGGTTGCCAGTTTGGCTCGGCCTCTTGGCCCGTCGGATCCCTGAAGTTCAGCGGGTCCCCCTGACAGTAGGCATAGGCGTTCAACCCGCCTTGACCGAACGGACTCAAGGAATCCGGGCTGTTGAACCGCATCAACACCGGATTGAACGCCCGATGGCCATTGCCCAACAAGTAATGCCCGGTGACCGGATCGAGCGCCTCGCCGTTGTATCCCAGCAAACTTCCAGGGCGCGTATCGGCATGTCGGTGACCATAGGGAGCATAAACCTGATGCACCGTTCCACCGCTATCGACAAGCTGTAACACAGATCGCTGCTGATCAGTGCCCAGCAACTGGCGATTGAACGCAGCACCCTGGTGTAAGTGCAGCGCCAACAAATGCCTGTCGTGCTGGAACACACCCTGGCCGGCCTGCCCCTGCAGCTCGGTGACCAGATGCTCGCGTCGGTAAAATCGTTGCAGCTTTTCTTTCCCGACAGGCTCACGCCAAATCAACTGATCCAGAGCGTCATAGCGATAGCGACACAACAGGCTTGTCAGCATTGTGAGCACCTCCATTGGAGGCATTTAGCTTGCACTGCCAGAAGGATCAAGGCACCTAGCAGAACTGCTAGTTTTGGAGACGAAGCGATTTCTTGAATGGGTCCAATAAAAAACGCCGACGCTGTATCAGCCGTCGGCGTTGGAAACCTGGAACGGGTTTACCTCGCGAATCAGAACGCTGGCAGAACCGCGCCGCTGTACTTTTTCTCGATGAATGCTTTCACTTCCGGGCTGGTCAGGGCCTTGGCCAGTTTCTGGATGGCGACGCTGTCCTTGTTATCAGGACGAGCCACCAGGAAGTTCACGTAAGGCGAATCGGCACCTTCGATCACCAGTGCATCCTTGGCCGGATTCAGGCCCGCTTCCAGCGCGTAGTTGGTGTTGATCATGTCCAGGTCAACCTGGTCCAGTACACGCGGCAGCATGGCGGACTCAAGCTCCTTGAACTTGAAGTTGTGCGGGTTCTTGGCGATGTCTTTAGGCGTGGCCAGGGCGTTCTTCGGGTCTTTCAACTCGATCAGGCCAGCCTTCTGCAGCAGGATCAAGGCACGGCCGCTGTTGCTGCCTTCGTTAGGGATGGCAATGGTCGCGCCGTCTTTGAGCTCGGCCAGGGTTTTGACTTTCTTCGAGTAGCCACCGAACGGTTCGACGTGAACGCCGATCACGGTTTCCAGGTGAGTGCCTTTGCCTTCGTTGAAGCTCTTCAGGTACGGCAGGGTCTGGAAGTAGTTGGCGTCCAGACGCTTCTGGTCGACCTGCACGTTCGGCTGAACGTAGTCGGTGAAAACCTTGATTTCCAGGTCCACGCCTTCTTTGGCGAGGGTTGGCTTGATCAGTTCGAGAATCTCGGCGTGTGGAACCGGGGTCGCCGCAACCACCAGTTTCTCGCCAGCCTGTGCCAGGCCCGCAGTCAGGGCAGCCGCCAGTGCGGTGAACAACAGAACCTTTTTCATGCAGTGTCCTTATCGAAAATCACAGTCGCTTGTGGCGACGGCTAGATATTTAGGTGCCAGCGAAGTGCTATCGCTGGCGTGACGCGGACAATACCGGGATTTTTTATTCCCGAACAATATCTTTTATTCACTTTCATATTCCATTTTGTTCATACATCGCCACAGCCCATGTAGGAGCTGCCGCAGGCTGCGATCTTTTGATTTTGCTCCTTTGTGACCTCAAGGCAGCTGAAAATCAAAAGATCGCAGCCTGCGGCAGCTCCTACAGGAGGCCGGCGTTTTGTAGAAGGCGTTTCAAGGCTTCTTTCTCAGTGGTGGAGCCGCTGCCGAGTATCCGCTTGAGCTGCTGTTCGACCTGCTTCAGGCCTTCATCAGGCAAATTCAAATGCTCCGGCAAAATCTCGTCGCCGGTACTCACCAACAGCGCAAAGTGAATGACGTTTTCCAGCTCACGGGTATTGCCCGGCCAGCTATGTCGCTCCAGCACGGCTTGCGCGGCCTCGCTGATCAACGGCACCGGCAGGTCCAGGCGCTGGCTGTAGATGCCGAGGAAGTATTCAGCCAGCGACAGGATGTCGCCCACACGGTCGCGCAGTGCCGGTAGTTCGAGCTGACCTTCGCTGAGGTAGTGGTAGAGCCGCTCGTGGAATTTCCCGGCGGCGACAGCCTGGGCCAGGTCGATACTGGTAGCGGCGACCAGGCGCACGTCCACCGGGCTCGGTTGATGCGCACCGACGCGGATCACTTCGTGGTTTTCCAGGGCGGCGAGCAATTTGATTTGTATCGGCAGCGGCAGGTCGCCGATTTCATCCAGGTACAACGTGCCACCGTTGGCCGAACCGAACCAACCGGCGCGGCTGCTGGCAGAACCGCTGTAGCTGCCGGCGGCATAGCCGAACAATTCGGCATCGGCATAGGTTGGGCTGATAGCTCCGCAATTGACCGAGACGAACAAACCGCCGCGATCACTGGCGCGATGGATGTGCCGGGCCAGCAGTTCCTTGCCGCTGCCGGTTTCACCCCGGATCAGTACCGGGATCGAGCGCGGTGCCAGCTGTTCCAGCTCCTGGCGTAATTGCCGCGAGCGCGGGTCGACGAATACCAGCGCCTTGGCGCGAATGCTCAGGGGACTTTTTTCAGCATCGGGAAAGGTCAGCAGTGGCTGGCCAAAGGTTTCAAAGCTCATGGCAGACTCCCGCCCAAAACCGCCAGAGGACGGGGGCGTTGAAAAAAACAAAAGGTTCAGGCGCGACGCAGGGCGTGGTGTTCCATGCGGTTTTGCAGACGATAGAGATAGGCAAAACCCTGCTCCCAACGCTGATGACCCGACTTCACATTGATGTGCCCGGCACCCGCCAGGATTCCCGCTTCCGCGCCCCAGTTACGCGCCAGCTCCAGAGCCCGCGGCGCGCTGACGGCGCTGTCGTTGTCAGAGCTGACAACCTGGCTGGGAAACGGCAAAAGGTCGGTTGGAATCGGTGCAAAATTGCGCAGCGCCGGCGCGCAAGCCGGACGTTCGACGTCCGCTGGCGCGACCAGCAAGGCACCACGTACCTGACGCAGAAACTGCACTGGCGCCGTAGCCGCCCAGTGCGCGACGGTAATGCAGCCAAGGCTGTGGGCGATCAGGATGACGGGAGTGCTGTCGGCTGCAATGGCCTCGGCCAGCGCCGCCACCCAGTCTTCACGACGCGGCGTCAGCCAGTCGGCCTGCTCCACCCGTGCGCTGTTCGGCAAGCTGTTCTGCCAGTGGCTTTGCCAATGATCTTCCGGCGATCCTTGCCAGCCCGGCACAATCAGGTAGCGAATTGATTCGTTGCGCATGGGGAGCTCTCCTGCTGCGTGTCTGTTCCTGATCGAGTATAGGGACGGGATTTATATTCGTTAAGGAATAAGAAGCTATTTATTAAGACCTGTATCGAATATAAGAATTGAAGGAGCTGGCTTGCCAGCGAAGGCGTCCTTCCAGTCAGAGAGCTACCGCCTGACAAACCGCTTTCGCTGGCAAGCCAACTCCTACAGGTAAAAAAAAGGGGCCGCACCCTGCCAAGGAGACGGCCCCAGGAAACTTGAAAAACGGTCAGCGCGCGGTGATCACCGACAGCTTGATCAATAACGTCATGGTGAATGCCTCGTATAAACGTTTCACGCTAAATAGGTGTCGGTTTAATGAATCCTGAAGTCGATGGGTTGCCCGAGGTCGAGCAAAATCGCTACCCGATGGCGTAATCATCGAGTCAAATGCTTATCTCCGAAAGTAATTTTTAACGTTATACATAGACCAAAAACGAATATTAAAAATGCGTGATCTACCGCGCCCTTGCTCTGTAAGGGCTGCAGCGACCGAATATTGGGCGAGCCGCCATTTCAGCCGGATTGATGTTGCCTGAAAAGTCGCTATCGCTGGCAAGCCAGCTCCTACAGGATCGGCGTCGTACACAAAATCATGTGTGCACCAGAGGTTTCTGTGGGAGCTGGCTTGCCAGCGATGAGGCCATCAGACGCGCACGCCCTCTACGGTTTCACCCTGAGCTTCTTCCTCACGCACAAACCGGTTCGCCCGCGCAAACGTCCCGAAATCATTGAACCGCACCCCCATCTCACGCATCACCTTATGCGCCACCGGCACGGTCATCTGGCGGATGTAGAACGGTTCCTTCACCACAAAGTGATGAATCCCGTGGCTGCTGCCGAAGTTGAAGCAGAACGCCTGCAACGGCCATAGCCACCAGGCATTCAGCACCTGGCATTGCTGCATGACGTTACCTGGCTCGATGTCACCGTAGTAGTGCATGTTCGAACTGATGAAGTGCAGGCAAAAGGTGCGCAGCACATTCGGGCCGATGATCACCACCGCGGCGATATCAATCACGCTCATCACCGACACCGTGGTCGCCGACCACTCGATCGGCGTGCCCATCAGGTAGGCGAGGCCGTTCGCGGCGTGGAAGCCGAGAAACACATACCACGCGCCCCAATGCATCAGCGCCAGCGGTGCATAGACCTTCAGGGTGCGCTGGATGATGCTGAGCTTCATCGTCCAGGTCTTGGCCCGCAGCATGCGGATGAACGACGACATGATGTTGTCGCCAATCATCAACAACCGCGCGAAACCCCAAGGCTCGCCGTTGGTGATGGCGCGCTCTTCCATGTCGGTCTCGGAGCCGGATACCTTGTGGTGATTGAGGTGCAGGTGACGACGAATCCACGGATTGATCGTGCTCGGACGCGCCAGCCAGACCAGGCCCATCATCAGGTTGTGCGGCACCCGCTGCTTGCGAAAGTACATGCTGTGAATCAGGTCGTGCTCGAGTTCGTGGGTCAGGGAAGCGAAAAAAGCATTGAGCAGCAAGCACACCCACCAGGCCATGTAGCCCTCGATGTAGAGCGCTGCGGAACCGATCATGCCGGCCAGCGCGAAGGCCAGGATGCCCGCGCCCAAGGCGTCCTGGTGCTTGAGAATCGGGTAACGCTCGCGCAGTTCGACGCCCTTGGCCAGCACCACTTGGCGAATATGTGCCGATCGCGCAGCTGCATTCAGTCGCTGGGGACTTGCAGAAGTACCTTGCATGCTTCCATCCTCTGGTTATTGATGTTCGCATCCTGCCCGCTTCACACGTCTGGAGCGGTAGCCGAGAACGCCAACCTGTTGACCGGAAGCGCCAATCAGCATGACTGAACCGACCTCCCTCGCCAGCTGGACCCGCGCCCTGCGCAAGCAACTCGACGCCCTTGGCCTCGACAGCACCGCCCTGTGCCAGCAGGCCGGTCTCGACCCGCAACTGATGGACGACCCGAATGCGCGCTATCCGTTGTCCGGCACCACGCGCCTGTGGGAAATCGCGGTGCAGGTCAGCGGCGACCCGGCGATTGGCCTGCGCGTCTCGCGCTTCGTCAGCCCCACGACCTTCCACGCGCTAGGTTATGCATTGGTGGCCAGCGGCAGTCTGCGCGAAGTCTTCGAGCGCATCGTGCGCTATCACCAGGTGGTCAGCGACGCCCTGGAGCTGGAGCTGACCCGCTGCGATGACCGCTACTGTTTCCATCTGAAAGTCCCGCCAGGCAATCCAGCCCCGGCCTTCGAAGCCATCGACGCCTTCGTGGCGATTTATGTGCGCACTTGCCGTAATCGCCTGGGCCGCGACTATGCACCGCTGGCGGTGTACTTGCGTCGCCCTGAACCGGCGGACCCGCACCAATGGCACAAGGTATTTCGCTCACCGGTGTATTTCGCCACCGGCGAGGATCGACTGGAATTCGCGCTGACTGATTTCGACAGTCACCTGGACGATGCCAACCCGGAACTGGCCGAACACAACGAAACCGTGCTCAACCGTACCCTCGCGCAGCTCAAACCGCTGACGTGGGAACGCAAGGTCCGCGACGCCATTGAAGAGCAATTGCCGGAAGGCGAACCCAGCGCCGAACACATCGCCAAGGCTCTGCACCTGAGTCTGCGCAGCCTGCAACGGCACCTGGCGGATGAGGGTTGCCGGTTCGATACGCTGCTCAACGAAAGCCGTGAGAACCTGGCGTTGCTGCACCTGCGTGATCCGCAATGCTCATTGAGTGAGATCAGCTATTTGCTGGGGTTTGCCGATACCAGCAGCTTCAGCCGTGCGTTCAAGCGCTGGACGGGAATGACACCGGGGCAGTTTCGGGATGGGTTGCGGTGATTGACCCAGAAGGTGGGTTGTCTCGTCTGGCCTCTTCGCGAGCGGGCTCGCTCCCGAACGCGTTGTTCAGATCGACCCGGTCTAATGTGGGAGCGAGCCTGCTCGCGAAGAGGCCCGGACAGGCACCACACAAACCACTCAGCGCCCCCGATCCCGCCGCAACAACTTGCGCACCCGCGCCACCAGCTCACTCACGGCAAAGGGCTTGAGCAGGTAATCATCCTCGTGCAATTCCAACCCGCGCAGGCGATCCTCGATGCCGTCCTTGGTGGTGAGGAACAGCACAGGGGTTGCGCCGAGCTTGCGGATCTGTTGCAGCAACTGCCAACCGTTGAGCCCTGGCAGCATGACGTCGAGGATAATCAGCTCATATTCGCCATCCTCGATAAAGCGCCGGCCGTCCATCCCATTGACCGCCACATCCACCGCAAACCCCGCCTCGCTCAGGCCGCTGGCCAGACGTTTGGCAAGTCCTGGTTCGTCTTCCACTAGCAGTACACGCATGGCACACCTCGATTGTCGTTCTGACAGGCTAAGCGCGTTCGCCGGTAAAGCCCACCCTTAAACAACAACCAACGCCCGCAACCGTTGCACATCGAGGATTTCGATCTCGCCATACCCGAGACGCAATATCCCCTGCCCCTGCAGATCCTTGAGGATCTGGTTGGTGGTCTGGCGCGACAGCGACAGCATGGCAGCAAGCTGTTCTTGCGGCAGTTGCAGGACGCGACGCGGTTCGTCGAGCTGGCCGTAGCCTTCGGCGATCATCAGCAAGCGATGCGCCAGCCGGGCCGGGGCCGGCAACAGGCTCAACTGTTCGAGATTGATGAAGGTCATGCGCAGTTTCTGACTCATCAGCAATGCCAGTTGCCGCCAGTGCCCGGGTTGTTCGTCGAGCATCTTGAGCAACACCGTTTGCGGGAGGTGCAGCAGCGTGCTCTGCCCCACGCTAAACGCATCATGGGTACGTGGCTGACCGTCGAACAGGCAGATCTCGCCGAACCAGTTAGGCGATTCCACCAGGCCCAGCAATGCCTCCTTGCCCTGCTCGTTGACGGCGCCGACGCGCACCGCACCTTCAAGCACCGCGTACAGTCCACAGGGCGGATCGCCACGCTGGAACAGGCGCTGACCCGCTGACAGGTGCCGCACCCGCGCAGCACCCAGCAGACTATCCTGTAGGGACACAGGCAGATGGCTGAACCACTGACCACGCATCAGGCGCGCACGCCAGTCCTGCTTATCCATCAAAACTCCTAGAGATTGTCGCCTGGCTGACAGAGCGTGAAATGGCCCCAAGGCATGATCAGTCACCCTACAGGAGGAATAACAATGAAAAAAAGCCTCGTTGACCATCTCAGTCAATACGCCGCCTACCACCGCGACCCGCGCAACATCGCCACCCACTTCGTCGGCATTCCATTGATCGTCGTGGCAGTGGCGGTCTTGTTGTCCCGTCCGCAATGGGCCGGCGGCTGGCTTTCGCCCGCGGTGCTGGTGTCACTGGCGTCGGCGTGGTTCTACCTGCGCCTGGAGTTGCGCCTCGGCGTGCTGATGACGGTGTTGCTGGGGCTGTGCGTTTGGGCCGGTCAGGCACTCGCGCAGCAAAGCACGCTGGTCTGGCTGGCGAGCGGCATCGGGATGTTCGTGATTGGCTGGGCGATTCAGTTTGTCGGGCATCACTACGAAGGACGCAAACCGGCGTTTGTCGATGATGTGACGGGGTTGATTGTCGGGCCGTTGTTTGTGGTGGTTGAGTTGGCGTTCATGCTGGGGGTGCGCCATGAACTCAAAGAGCAGATCGAGGCGCGGGCGGGGGGTGTGCGTTTGCGTCAGAACAACGCTGCGGCGTAAGACGCCTTCGCGAGCAAGCCCGCTCCCACCTTTGACCGAGTCAGTCAGAACAACTCGGTCAAAGGTGGGAGCGGGCTTGCTCCGGGCGGCGTTCCGACGAAGCTTTAGATGTTGGCGACTTTCTGCCAGACCTTCGGCTTGAAGAACAGCGTCTCGCCCTTCGCCAGGCCGATCAGGCTGTCGTGATCCTTCACCACTTCGGCCTCGATCAAATCACTCTGCCCTTCGACCTTCAGCGTCACGCGAGTGGTCGCGCCCAGCGGACGGATATCCCGGACTTCGGCCGCATGGTGATCTTCCAGTTCATGCCGCGACAGCGACACTTCGTGCGGACGGAACAGCACGTGATTGTCTTCGCCCAGATGCAGGCGGTTCGAATCGCCGAGGAAGTGATAGACGAAATCGCTGGCTGGATTTTCGTAGACATCACCCGGCGAGCCGATCTGTTCGATCACGCCCTTGTTCATCACTACGATGCGATCAGCGACTTCCATCGCCTCTTCCTGGTCGTGGGTCACGAAAACGGACGTCAGGTTGATGTCTTCGTGCAGGCGCGCCAACCAGCGCCGCAGCTCCTTACGGACCTTGGCGTCGAGAGCGCCGAAGGGTTCGTCGAGCAGCAGCACTTTGGGCTCCACCGCCAAGGCACGGGCCAGGGCGATACGCTGACGCTGACCACCGGAGAGTTGTTCCGGATAGCGATCAGCCAGCCAATCCAACTGCACCATGTTCAGCAGTTCGTGAACCTTGGTTGCGATCTGGCTTTCGCTCGGGCGCTGGTTTTTCGGCTTCATGCGCAGGCCAAACGCGACGTTGTCGAACACCGTCATGTGGCGGAACAAGGCGTAGTGCTGGAACACGAAACCGACGTTGCGATCACGCACGTCGTGGCCGGAGACGTCTTCGCCGTGGAACACGATATTGCCCTGGTCCGGGGTTTCCAGGCCGGCGATGATCCGCAGCAACGTGGTCTTGCCGCAGCCGGACGGGCCAAGCAACGCCACCAGCTCACCGCTCTGAATGTTCAGGCTGATGTCATTCAGCGCCTTGAACGCATTGAAATTCTTGCTGACATTACGCACTTCGATCGACATGAAATCATTCCTCCGCGGCGCTGGCGCGCAGGCGGTTAATACGGTTTTCGCTCCACTGCTTGAGCAGCAGGATGAAGAGCGCCAGGATCAGCAACAGGCTCGCCACGGCGAACGCGGCCACGTGGTTGTATTCGTTGTAGAGGATCTCGACGTGCAGCGGCAAGGTGTTGGTCACCCCGCGAATGTGCCCGGAAACCACCGACACCGCACCGAATTCACCCATGGCCCGCGCAGTGCAAAGCACCACGCCGTAAATCAGGCCCCATTTGATGTTGGGCACGGTGACGTGCCAGAACATCTGCCAGCCATTGGCCCCGAGCAAACGCGCGGCCTCCTCTTCCTGAGTGCCTTGTTCCTGCATCAGTGGGATCAGCTCACGGGCCACGAACGGCACGGTGACGAAAATCGTCGCCAGCACGATGCCCGGCAAGGCGAACACGATCTGGATGTCGTGATCCTGCAGCCACGGACCGAATAGCCCCTGGGCGCCGAACATCAGCACATAGACCAGACCGGCGATAACGGGCGATACCGAGAATGGCAGGTCGATCAGGGTCACCAGCATGCTTTTGCCGCGGAACGAGTACTTACTCACGCACCATGCGGCACTGACGCCGAACACCAGGTTCAAGGGCACCGAAATCAGTACGGCAATCACCGTAAGCTTCAGCGCCGACAGTGCGTCAGGTTCGAAGATCGCGGTGAAGAACGCACCCAGGCCATTTTTCAAACCCTGGGACACCACGATAAACAGCGGCAGTAACAGGAACAGCGCAAAAATCAGCCAGCCAAGGCCGATCAGGATTCGCCGCGACGTTGCACTGCCACGGCGGGCAGCGTTGGCCGAAGAGGCGGCAGCAATAGACGATTGGGACATTGTTCGCGCCTCCTTATGGGGTTTCGATACGCCGCTGCAGCAAGTTGATCAGCAGCAACAGAATGAAGGAAACCACCAACATCAGTACACCAATGGAGGTAGCGCCGGTGTAATCGTACTGGTCGAGCTTGACCATGATCAGCAGCGGCAGGATCTCGGTTTTCATCGGCATGTTGCCGGCGATGAAAATCACCGAACCGTACTCGCCAACCCCGCGGGCAAAGGCCAAGGCGAAACCGGTGAGCCAGGCCGGCAGCAGTGCCGGCAGCAGGATATGACGGGCAACTTGCCAGGGTTTGGCACCCAGGCACGCCGCCGCTTCTTCCACTTCACGGGGAATATCGGCCAACACCGGCTGTACCGTACGTACTACGAATGGAAGTGTCACAAAAGTGAGGGCCAAGGTGATGCCCAGGGGGGTGTAGGCGATCTTGAAACCCAGATCCGCTGCAAATTGACCTACCAGACCGGTGGGGGTGTACAGCGCGGTCAGTGCAATACCGGCCACGGCGGTAGGCAATGCGAAAGGCAAGTCGATCATTGCATCAATGACTTTGCGCCCAGGGAAGGTATAGCGCACCAGCACCCAGGCCAGCAGTGTGCCAATGATGCCGTTGATGATTGCGGCATAAAGGGCGGTGCCGAAGCTCAGTTTCAACGCCGCCAATACCCGTGGCGCCGAAATAATTGCCCAGAACTGATCCCAGGTGAGTTGAGCGGCATGCACGAACATCGCCGCCAATGGTATGAGCACAATCAGGCTGAGGTACACCAAGGTGTAGCCCAGCGTCAGCCCGAAGCCGGGTATGACGGGGGAGATACGACGCGACATAAAAGTCCTTGGTTGAGAATGCACAAAGCCTCGAATCGCGATTCGAGGCTCCTTGATGGCTATTTAAGATTACTGCGCCTGGTAAATCTGGTCGAATACGCCGCCGTCGTTGAAGAATTTAGGCTGCGCGGTTTTCCAGCCGCCGAAGTCTTTGTCGATGGTCACCAGGTCCAGTTTCGGGAACTGCTGGGCGTATTTGGCAGCCACATCCTTGTCACGTGGACGATAGAAGTTTTTCGCGGCAATTTCCTGGCCGGCAGGGCTGTACAGATGCTTGAGGTAGGCTTCGGCGATCTGCTCGTTGCCCTTTTTCTCGGCGTTCTTGTCGACCACGGCCACTGGAGGCTCGGCAAGGATTGACAACGAAGGCACGACGATCTCGAACTTGTCGGCGCCACCCTCTTCTTTCAGCGCCAGGAACGCTTCGTTTTCCCAAGCCAGCAACACGTCACCCTGACCGTTGTTGACGAAGGTAATGGTCGAGCCACGAGCACCGGTATCCAGTACAGGTACGTGCTTGAACAGGGTTTGCACGTATTCCTTGGCCTTGGCTTCGTCACCGCCGTTGGCTTTCAGGCCATAGGCCCAGGCGGCGAGGAAGTTCCAGCGTGCTCCACCAGAGGTTTTCGGGTTCGGGGTGATCACCGAAACGTCGTTCTTGACCAGGTCGCCCCAGTCCTTGATGCCTTTAGGGTTGCCCTTGCGCACCAGGAACACGATGGTCGAGGTGTACGGCGTGCTGGCTTCCGGAAGACGCTTCTGCCAGTCGACCGGCAGGGTCTTGCCGAGCTTGGCGATTTCGTCGATATCGCCGGCCAGGGCCAAGGTCACCACATCAGCGCGCAGGCCGTCGATCACCGCCCGGCCCTGCTTGCCCGAGCCACCGTGAGACTGCTGGATTTTCACGCTGTCACCGGGATTACTTTTCTTCCAGAAATTGACGAATTCTGCGTTGTAATCCTGGTACAGCTCACGGGTCGGGTCGTACGACACGTTAAGCAGTTCGTAATCCTTGGCAACGGCGGAACCGGCAAACAGGGCGCTGGCCAGGGCGGCCAAGGCGAAATGGCGAATCGACGACATGGTGAAAGCTCCTGGAATTTTTAAATGTGTTGGCTTTTCTTATGATCTGGAATCGGGTTGCCTGCTCAAAGATCGCAGCCTTCGGCAGCTCCTACAGGGAATTGCGTGCCTCTGTAGGAGCTGCCGCAGGCTGCGATCTTTTGATCTTTCGCTTCAGCCCGGTTTATTGCCCGGTTGCTGCAAACGGAATTTCTCCTTGCGTTCGATCTGGACCACCTGGGCGTTGTGCACGGTGATTTCCACCGCACCAAACCGCAGGTCGCGCAGGGCGCTCTGGATTTCGCGCAGGATGGTTGCTTCGTCCTGGCCGTCAACGCTACGTAGAGATGCGCTCATGGTGCTGCTCCTTCGACTGAGAGGTTGCCTGGCAGTGGCGGCACTGCTTACGGCGTGAGACCAATAGTAGAGAGGCGCGGATATTCTTAAAAAGACTATTTAAGAATGTTTATATAACCAGAAGAATTATCGCTCCACACTCCGCGTGGGAATGCATCCAGTGGCGCTCTGCGCCACCTTGCGATCAGGGACGCAGCGCGTCCAAGCGGCATTTCCACGCGAACAGTGGGAACGATCAGCGCGGGGAAATGACAGGGGTTCGAGCCCAATCCAGCTGCATCGCCGGCACTGGCCGCCCAAACCAGTACCCCTGCCCCAGATGACCGCCGTGTTCCAACAGGAACGCCGCCTGCTCGACCTGCTCAATGCCTTCGGCTTGCACCTGCATGCCCATGCTCTGCGCCAGGGCGATGATGACCCGCACAATGGCCGCGTCATCTTCATCGCACGGCAAACCGGCGACAAAGCCCTGATCGATCTTTAGCTTCTGCACCGGCAGGCGCTTGAGTCGCAGCAGCGACGAATATCCGGTGCCGAAATCATCGATGGCCAGTTGCACACCCAATTCCCGTAGGCGGTGCATTTGCTCAAGCGCAACTTCCGGATCTTCCATCACCGCACTCTCGGTGACTTCCAACTCCAGGCAGGCCGGGTCCAGGCCGGTTTCGCGCAGAACCTGCGCAACCTGTTGGTACAACTCACGGCCGGCGAACAGACGCGATGAAACATTCACCGCAACAAACGACAACGCCACGCCCGCCCGCAGCCACTGGCACATCTGCTCACAAGCCTGGCGCATCACCCAGGCGTCGATCTGGGCGATCAGGCCGGTTCGCTCGGCAATCGGAATGAATTGCGCAGGCGACACCAGGCCGCGTTGTGGATGCTCCCAGCGCACCAGTGCCTCGACGCCGATCAGGCGACAGGTCTTGAGATCGTGAACAGGCTGGTAATACACACGCAGCTCATTTTGCTCAAGGGCCCTGCGCAGCTCGGAGGCCGTCTCGACCCGCTGCTGGGCATGGGCGGTCAACTCTTCGGTGTACAGGGCATAGCCATCGCGCCCGCCACTCTTGGCCTTGAACAGCGCCGAGTCGGCATTGCGCAACAACTGTTCGGCACTCAGGGCGTCGCTGGGGAACAGGCTGATACCGATGCTGGCGTTGATGAACAGCCGATGCCCGTGAATGTCGAAAGGCTCCTTGAGGCCTTCGATGATCCGCTGGGCCAGCGCTGCGGCCTGCATCAGTTGCGGGCAGCTTTCGGCCAGCACGGCAAACTCATCGCCACCCAGGCGCGCCAGGGTGATTCCAGGGTCGAACATGGCACTCAAACGTTTGGCCACCGCCTTGAGCAATTGGTCACCCATCGTGTGCCCGAGGCTGTCGTTGATCATCACGAAGTGATCCAGGTCGATCATCAGCAATGCACAGCCACGCTTGTGGATTTGCGCCGATGCCAGGGCTTGCGTGGCGCGGTCGGTGAACAGCAGGCGATTGGGCAGGCCAGTGAGCGGATCGTGATGAGCCAGGCGCCTCAACTCATCTTCAGAGTCCTTGATCGCGCTGATATCGGAAAACACCGCCACGAAATGACTGCAGCGCCCCTGGTCATCGTGAATGAGGCGGATGGTCTGCCATTGCGGGTAGATTTCGCCGCTTTTGCGGCGGTTCCAGATTTCCCCGCTCCATTCGCCGACGCTGTTGAGCGTGGCGAACATCGCCTGATAGAACGCGGGGGGATGATGCCCCGACTTGAACAGACTGGGCTGGCGCCCCAGCACTTCTTCACGCTGATAGCCGGTGATAGCCATAAAGGCGCGGTTCACATGCACGATCAGCCCTTGATGATCGGTGACCAACACGCCTTCTCGGGTGCAATCGAACACGGCGGCCGCCTGGCGCAGGCGCTCGCGGTCTTCGCTTCGTCCCTGCCATGTCGCGCCGCCGCCCAGGCAACGCATCAGCCGCGACCGGGCGAGGAAGATCACGCCTGCGCTCAACACCACCCAAACGTGACCGTTGATCAGTTGCCATCGAAGGCGCTCGGCCGAATTATCGAATAAGCTGCTCAATAAATAGCCACTGAGCTGCATCCAGATCAGCGAAATCAGCAGGTAAAGCAGTGCTGCGCGCACGGCATCGCGATAGCTGGCAGACATAAGGCTGTCCATGTCCCCACGAAAAAGTCGGGATTATAGATTAAAGACACATCCTGCCACTCATATCTGAAAGGGCGACTGGTTTTATCTGTCCGCTTAGTGATAATGCATCGGCTGTTTTTTTCTTTTTCGAGGGCCCTATAGCCTATGTGGTACGAAGGTTTTCTCGGCTTGTCGCCCTGGTCACTGGTGGCAGTCACCCTGCTGATGACCCATGTCACAATCATCGGCGTCACGGTCTATCTGCACCGCTACTCGGCCCATCGCTCGCTTGAGTTGAATGCAGGCCTGAAACATTTCTTCCGTTTCTGGCTGTGGTTGACCACGGCGCAGAACACCCGCGAGTGGACCGCTATCCATCGCAAGCATCACGCCAAATGCGAAACCGTCGACGACCCGCACAGTCCGGTGATCAAGGGCTTGTCCACGGTTTTGCGCAAAGGCGCCGAACTGTACCGCGCCGAAGCGGAAAACCCCGAGACCTTGCGCATCTACGGCAAGAACTGCCCCGATGACTGGATCGAACGTAACGTCTACACCCGATTCCCACTGTTGGGCGTGGCGATCATGGCGGTTATCGACCTGCTGCTGTTCGGCACCATCGGCATCACCATCTGGGCCATCCAGATGATGTGGATCCCGGTATGGGCCGCTGGCGTGGTCAATGGCCTGGGCCATGCCGTCGGCTACCGCAACTTCGAGTGCCGCGATGCGGCGACCAACCTGGTGCCTTGGGGCATTTTGATCGGTGGTGAAGAGCTGCATAACAACCATCACACCTACCCTAACTCGGCAAAACTGTCGGTGAAGAAGTGGGAGTTCGATCTTGGCTGGGCCTGGATTCAAGTGTTCAGCTTCCTGCGCCTGGCCAAGGTCCAGCGGGTCGCGCCCATTGCCCACCGCGTCGAAGGCAAGGGCAACCTGGACATGGACACCGCCATGGCGATCCTCAACAACCGCTTCCAGATCATGGCCCAGTACCGCAAGCTGGTGATCGGGCCGCTGGTCAAGCAAGAGCTGGAAAAGGTCGATCACTCGGTCCGCCACCAGTTCCACCGCGCCAAGCGTCTGCTCTCGCGGGAAACCAGCTTGCTCGACGACAAGCACCACGTACGCATCCAGAACATGCTCGAACACAGCCAGGCGCTGAAGGTAATCTACGAGAAACGCCTGGCCTTGCAGCAGATCTGGGTCAAGACCAGCTCAAATGGTCACGACATGCTGGCTGCCATCAAGGACTGGGTACACGAAGCCGAAGCCAGCGGGATTCAATCGCTGCGTGACTTCGCCGATCAGTTGAAAACCTATTCCCTGCGCCCAAGCGCTGCCTGACACCGTTGATCGGTGCGCCCAATGCCGGGGCGCACCCTTCGGAACTTCGCTGCAAATCCCTTATCTCAAAGACACTTCGCCATCCAGGCGGGCTTCGCTGCGGTCGCCTAGAACCTTGAGCGGTGCACGCCCCTTGAGATTTGTGACGATGGTCAATAACCAACAAGACTCATCCTTTGTGCAATGGCCCGAGGCCGCGCAAACCCTTATGGCGCTGATGCACGCCCAAGGCGAGGTGGCGCGCCTGAGCGAACGTGAACAGTTGCTGAGCACCTTGCTGGTGAGCGTGAACGCGGTGCTGTGGGCATTCAATTGGGAAACCCGCCAGGTGCTGTATGTGAGCCCCGCCTATGAACGGCTTTTCGGCCGCAGCGCCGACCTGTTGCTGGCCGATTACAACCAATGGCGCGACAGCATTTACCCTGACGACCTGGAGTACGCCGAGCGCAGCCTGGCGGACGTGCTGGTCAAGGGTGCCGTTGAAGACCGCGAGTACCGAATCATCACCGCTGACGGCCAGCTGCGCTGGCTCAGCGACAAGTGCTTCATCAACCGGCAGGCCGAGCCTGGGCAGCCGGTGATCATTGTCGGCATCGCCGAAGACATCACCGACAAGAAGCAACTGGAGTCCGAACTGCAACGGCTGGCGACCACCGACGCCCTGACCAGCAGCAGCAACCGCCGGCATTTCTTCGAAGGCGCTGAGCACGAATTCGAACAGGCGCGACAACAGGGCACGCCGTTATCGTTTCTCATGCTGGATATCGATGATTTCAAGGCGATCAACGACACCTACGGCCACCAGGAAGGCGATAACGTGTTGCAACGTATCGCCGACTGTGGCCGAGCCGCATTGCGTCGCGGTGACCTGTTCGGGCGCATTGGTGGCGAGGAATTTGCCGCCGCCTTCCCCGGCTGCACGCCGGAGATGGCCCTGCAAGTAGCCGAGCGCGTGCAACGGGAGATTCAGGGTTTGACCTTCAACCACGAAGGCCAGACATTTGGCATCACCGTCAGCCAAGGGCTGACCAGCCTGACTGCCGAGGATGAAAGCGTGGAAAGCCTGTTTGCCCGCGCGGATGCGGCGATGTACGAGGCCAAGCGCCAAGGCAAGAACCGGATCATCACGGCCTGACCCGTCCAACACATAACTCCTGTAGGAGCGGGCTTGCTGGCGAATCCAGACGACTCGGTGGGTCAGATACACCGCCATCGCTGGCAAGCCAGTGCCTACAGGGATCTGCGACAGCCTTATTTCTTGCGGATCCGCACCAACTCCGGCAAGCCGATCTTCAGTAATCGCGCCGCTCGGCTATTGGCCAACGCTTCAACGCCCTCATGCTCGTTCAGGCGCGCCAGTTGCGCCGCCATATTCATTACCAGCGCCTCACGGGAATAAACCCCGCCACCGAGCTGGTAAGCCGCCGCAATCAGCTGCCGTAGCTCCAGCGGCAAACGCCAGCGGGTGCGCAACGCCGAACCGTAGGCGGCACCAAACTCGGCCAACGCCTCGCCCACTTGCTCCTGCTCGTCCAGCTCGCCACCGGCCTGTTTCCATTCCTGCAGACAACGCAGCAACGCCAGGTCGCCCAGGCGATGCAGCATGCCGGCGCAGTAACAACGGGCCTGATCCAGATCCAGCAAGCGCGCCAGCGTTCGCGCGTACTCGGCCGTGTGTAGCGACAAATCCCAGTAGCGCTCGGCATAGTCCGCCAGTTGCGGATCGCTGAGCCGCGCACTGCGCTTGAGTGTCAGGCCCAGGATAAGGTTCATGCTCTGTCCGGTGCCCAGTCGGTGCAATGCCTGGGACAGCGTCTGCACGGCGGTGCCATGGTGCTGGGCGGCGCTATTGGCGGCGGCAATCAGCACAGCGGTGACCTGTGGATCGGTGCGGATCTCACCTTCCAGCACCGCCAAATCCAGACCATAAGGATTGAGGCTGCGCTTGACCGCCACTTGCACGTCAGTCATCAGCGGCGCGCCTTCCGCCAGTTCGCGACGGCGCTCAAGAAACACGGACAGCGTCATGCCCGGCGCCAGCGCTGGCACCTCGCACGAAATCTCTTCCCCGGCGTTCAGCAGCAAAGCCTGCAGGCGCTGGGTCAGGCTTGCCATGTTCAGGGGCTTGGTCAGGTAGGCGGCGGGAGCCAGCGGCAAGGCCTCACGTACGCTCGCACTGTCGTTACGGCTGCTCATGAGAATGAAGGGCAACGGTGGATTGCGCTTGCGTTGGCGCACGCTACGCAACACATTCAGGCCATCGACGCCTGGCAACTCCCAGTCGGCGATGACCAGGTCGTACGGGTTTGACGCCAGCAACTCCAACGCCTGCTGGCCATCGGCACATAAATCCAGCCGCGCATCGCAGCGAACGTTCAACAATACTTCCTTGAGCAGATCGCGGGCCCATGGGTCGGCCTCGGCGATCAATACTCTCGGAATCGCGGGTAAAATGACAACTGTCATACAGCTCTCCCTGGCAATGCGTGAACCTTAGCCAAAGCCGGTCATCGGTTACAGCGCTAATACGCGGTTGCGGTTTAGAGGACATGAAAAAACCCGCCGAAGCGGGTTTTTTGTGAAGCAGGTCACACTCGCAGATCAGAGCTCGGAGAAGCACTCTTCGATGATCGCCAGGCCTTTGTCCAGTTGCTCGTCCGGCGAAGTCAGCGGTACCAGGACGCGCAGAACGTTGCCGTAGGTGCCGCAGGACAGCAGGATCAGACCCTTGTCGCGAGCCTTGGCCACAACAGCTGCCACGGCGGTGGGGTTCGGCTTGTGGCTGTCGCCATCTTCGAACAGCTCGACCGCGATCATTGCGCCCAGGGCACGAACTTCGCCGATCACCGGATACTTGGCCTGGATAGCCTTCAGGCCAGTCACCAGACGCTCGCCAACAGCCTTGCAGCGGTCCAGCAGGTGCTCTTCTTCGAAGACTTCCATCACGGCCAGGGCCGCGGCGCAAGCGATCGGGCTACCGGCGTAGGTGCCGCCCAGGCCGCCTGGTGCGATGGCGTCCATGTATTCGGCCTTGCCGCACACACCGGCCAACGGGAAGCCGCCAGCGATTGATTTGGCGAAGGTGGTCAGGTCGGCAGCAACGCCCATCTGTTCCATGGCGAAGAAAGTACCGGTACGACCTGCGCCGGTTTGTACTTCGTCAGCGATCAGCAGGATGCCGTGCTGGTCGCACAAGGCACGCAGACGCTTCATGAACTCTTTAGGAGCGACGTAGAAACCACCTTCGCCCTGAACCGGCTCGATGATGATGGCAGCGATGTCACGCGGCTCGGCGTCGTTCTTGAAGATGCGCTCGATGCTGGCGATCGAATCGTCGATGCTCACGCCGTGCAGTTCGTTCGGGTACAGCGCGCGGAAGATGCCGCCTGGCATCAGGCCCATGCCGGCCGAGTAAGGCACGACTTTACCGGTCAGGCCCAGGGTCATCATGGTGCGACCGTGGTAAGCACCGGTGAACGCGATCACGCCGGCACGGCCGGTAGCGGCACGGGCGATCTTGATGGAGTTTTCGACGGCTTCGGAACCGGTGGTCACCAGCAGGGTTTTCTTGGCGAAATCACCTGGCACCTTGGCGTTGATTTTTTCGCACACTTCTACGTACGGCTCGTAGGCCAGTACCTGGAAGCAGGTGTGGGTCAGCTTGTTCAGTTGCTCGGTCACGGCGGCGATGATTTTCGGGTGCACGTGGCCGGTGTTCAGTACAGCGATACCCCCAGCGAAGTCGATGAACTCGCGACCTTCAACGTCGGTCACGGTCGCGTTCTTCGCGGACTCGGCGAAAATCGGGTGAATCTGGCCAACACCACGTGGAACTGCATTGGTACGGCGGGCCATCAAATCAGCGTTAGTCTTGCTCATTACATTCCTCATTCGCCGCTCATCGGTCGGCGTGGTTCAAGGATTAAGCGACGGGGAACAACGGCAGCAGCATGCGATGATCGACTGCCACAGCGTTCCCGGCCACCGAGAAAATTCCGTTTGTTGCACGCAAAGGGGCAGCGCTCTCGTGCCCTTTGCGTTTGAAGCGATGCCTGTTCCCGGGATTAGATGCCCAGGCAGAGGTATTTGATTTCCAGGTAATCTTCGATGCCGTACTTGGAGCCTTCACGGCCCAGGCCGGAAGCCTTGATGCCGCCGAACGGCGCGACTTCGTTAGAGATCAGACCGGTGTTGACGCCGACCATGCCGTACTCCAGGGCTTCAGCCACACGGAACACACGACCCAGGTCGCGAGCATAGAAGTACGAGGCCAGGCCGAACTCGGTGTCGTTGGACATCGCGATCACGTCGGCTTCGTCTTTGAAGCGGAACAGCGGCGCCAATGGACCGAAGGTCTCTTCCTTGGCCACTGCAGCGTTGTTCGGAACGTTGGTCAGGATGGTCGGCTCGAAGAAGTTGCCTTCCATCGGCTTTCCACCGGCCAGTACGGTCGCGCCTTTGCTCAGTGCGTCGGCGATGTGCTCTTGCACCTTGGCCACGGCTTTTTCGTCGATCAGCGGACCGGTGGTGGTGCCATCTTCCAGACCGTTGCCGATCTTCAGCTTGGCAACGGCCACTTTCAGTTTCTCGGCGAACGCATCGTAGACACCGTCCTGGATGTACAGGCGGTTGGCACAGACGCAGGTCTGGCCGTTGTTGCGGTATTTGGAGATGATTGCGCCTTCGACGGCCTTATCCAGGTCCGCGTCGTCGAACACGATGAACGGCGCGTTGCCGCCCAGTTCCAGGGACACTTTCTTGATGTCCTTGGCGCATTCCGACATCAGTTGACGACCGATTTCGGTCGAACCGGTGAAGGACAGTTTGCGCACGATCGGGTTGCTGGTCAGCTCGCTGCCGATGTCGCCGGCGCTGCCGGAAACAACGCTGAACACACCGTTAGGGATACCGGCACGCTGGGCCAATTCAGCCAGGGCGAAGGCGGAGAACGGAGTTTGCGAAGCAGGCTTGAGCACCATGGTGCAACCGGCGGCCAAGGCCGGGCCGGCTTTACGGGTGATCATGGCGGCCGGGAAGTTCCACGGGGTAATGGCCGCGGTCACGCCGATTGGCTGCTTGATCACGATCAGGCGCTTGTCTGGCTGGTGGCCCGGAATCACGTCACCGTAGATGCGCTTGGCCTCTTCGGCGAACCACTCGATGAAGGAAGCGGCATAAACGATTTCACCCTTGGCTTCGGCCAGTGGCTTGCCCTGTTCCAGGGTCATCAGGCGAGCCAGGTCGTCCTGGTTCTCGATGATCAGCTCGAACCAGCGACGCAGTTTGTTCGCACGTTCTTTGGCGGTCAGTGCACGCCAGGCCGGCAGCGCTTTGTCAGCGGCTTCAATGGCACGGCGGGTTTCGGCAGCGCCCATTTTCGGCACGGTGCCCAGAATTTCGCCCGTTGCCGGGTTGTTGACCTTGATCGTCTGACCATTGTCCGCGTCTACCCAAGCGCCATCGATGAAGGCTTGCTGGCGGAACAACTGGGTGTCTTTAAGCTGCATGTCGGCTTTCCTTAACAGCACCGCGCACGCGCGGAGCAAATTATGATTGTAGAAAGGCGCCTCAGTAGGCTGCCGTCAGGGAAATCATTCACCGGGCTGAAGCACATAAATAGCGCACTGATTCAGATCGTGCGGTTCAGCACCCAGACAAGAGCGTTTGAAATCTCAAACGAATCCTAGGATCAAAGGGGGTAAAGGACAATAGCCTGTTCGAAAAAAAGAACGAAAACGCCGCATTTGCTGCTATTTTCTGATCAACGTAGCAATCGCAGGTTACGCTTTGAAAAAACGCATGCGATTCAGCAGCATGGACGCCCGCATTGCATATGAGTATCATGGCGCCCGCTGCACCAGTAGCTCAGCTGGATAGAGTACTGCCCTCCGAAGGCAGGGGTCGTGGGTTCGAATCCCGCCTGGTGCACCATACGTAGAAACGAGAAAGCCTCAGGCCGTCGGGTCTGGGGCTTTTTTGTGGGTCAAAAAAACCGCCTAAGCAGTTTTTTCATTCTGTCGTCCAGTCAAACTCGTCGTATTCATCATCCTCATCGTCCTCGAATTCTTCTTCAAGAACGTCTTCTTCCTCAGCATCACCCTCTTCCTGCTGGTTCAGCAGAAAATCCTTACGACTCTCGGTAATTGCTCGCCGTAATTCCTCGCCCTTTTCCGGGCAGTTGAGCATTTGGGCGATGCGGTCGATTTTTTTTGTCACGGCATCCTCCAACGCATCGACTATCGCCCGATAGTGCGCGCTTTCGGGCCTTGATGCCAAATCGACGAGCGTTTTGCCGGTCAGTTTTTCTGCAGATCCTTAAGTCGGGCGCTGAGGTTTTCGTCGGGAAAGCGTTCGTGCAGGTCGGCCAGAAGTTTATCGGCGGCTTGCTTGTGCCCGGCTTTTTGCAAGCGAAGCACTTCGCGCAATTGTTCATCCAAGGATTTAACCGGAGCCGCGGTGCGCTTGCTGACTTTGGCTTCGTCCGCCATGTCGGCACTGAAGGATTCTGCTTGCGCCGGTGCCTTCGATTCCGCCATGGGTGCGGCGGGTGCAGGTGCGGAGAGCGCGCCAACCGGGGCCTTCAGGGAGCGGGCCAGCGCTGGCGGTGCTGCTTCGGCTTCCTGTTTGGCGACCGGTGTCACAGGCGCGAATTCATAACCAGGCACTTGCTCAGGCGTGCGCTGCACCAGCGAGAGCATCAGCGCGATGCCGACGAGGCTGGCGAATGCCACTTGCCAGCGGGGTTGCTGGCAGGCGCGAATCCAGCGTTGCCACAGCCCTGGCTTCGGCGTGGGCACGGCGTTGCGTGCGGCGGCCAGGATCAAGGCGTCGAGATGCGCCGGCGGTTCGCCGGTGGCCTGCTCGCGGTAATGGTCGAGCGTTTGGTGTTCCGTGGTGTGCTTGGCGTCAGTCATGTCAGTACCTCCTCGGCCAGCAGCCGACGCAGTTTTTGCTGGGCGTAACGCAAGCGGCTCTTGACGGTTTCCAGCGGCGTTTCGGTGAGGGTGGCGATCTGTGGCAAATCGAGATCGCTGTAGGCGCGCAGCAGGAACACTTCGCGCTGGTCGGCGGGCAAGGCTTGCAGGGCGGCGTCAAGGCGCTGGCTGTCGCGGCTCAGGCTCAGCAACTGCTCAGGATCAGCCGTCTCATCGGCCAGCGCATGGGCCTGCTCGTCGTAGCTGTCGTGCAGCGGTTGATGGACGCCGTGCTTGCGCCAGTGATCGATCAAGCGGTTGCGGGCAATCTGGTAGAGCCAGGTACGAAAAGTCGCCCGACCTTGTGGCTGGCTGCCGCTGCGGATCAGGCTCAACCAGGTTTCCTGATAGACCTCCTCGGCGAGTTCAGCCCTGCCGCTCAACCCCAGCAGAAACCGGTACAAGCCCTGGCGATGGCGCGCGTACAGAATCTCGAACGCCGCTCCATCGCCCTCGCGATAACGGGCCAGCAGCGCTTCGTCACTGCTGGCATCCAGGCTGCTTGCGGGTGCAAACAACTGGCTGATGAACCCCTTCAATCGGCTCACTATTCAATCCGTCGTTCAGTGGCAGTTGGATTGGACGCCGTGTTGGTGCGCAAGCTCTGCGCCAGTTCCACTAATTGTACGAACTCACTGCGCAGGCCGAAGCGGTCATCGCCCCGGGCGCCACGGGCCAGCGCTTCGGTGTCCTTGAGGCTGAACTCGCCGGTGTAGCGTCCGTCCTTGAGCTGTTGGGAAAACGCCGCCACCGCCGCCGCAAAACGCAGGTCATCGCTGGCCTTGCCGGCCGGGCCGTTAACGATCGGGCGTTCGATCAAGCGACTGTTCCCACCTTCCGGTAACTGATAACGCACACGCAGCATCGCCAATTCGCCATTCTTTTCCGAAACAGCGGTGGCCGTTTGAGCGTAGCGCAGCGGCTCCAACCAGCCCTTCTCGCCCGTGGGGACAATTTCGTACAACGCCGTCACCGTGTGTCCTGCACCGATTTCACCGGCATCGACCTTGTCATTGCTGAAATCCTCACGTTTCAACCCACGGTTTTCATAACCCAGCAGGCGATATTCGCTGACTTGCGCGGGGTTGAACTCCACTTGCAGCTTGACGTTTTTTGCCACGACGGCAAGGGTCGAGCCGAGTTGATCCACCAGCACCTTGCGCGCTTCACGCAGGTTGTCGATGTAGGCGTAATTGCCGTCGCCAGCATCGGCCAGTTGTTCCATCAGGTGTTCATTGTAGTTATCCACACCGAAACCCAGGGTGGTCAGGGATACGCCTGTCTTGCGTTTATCCACAGCCATTTGCTTGAGGCTGTCGAAGTCGCTGACGCCGACGTTGAAGTCGCCGTCAGTAGCCAGTAGAACGCGGTTGATGCCCTTGGGGATAAATGCCTGTTGCGCCTGTTGATAAGCCAGCTCGATACCCGAGGCTCCGGCAGTGGAACCCCCTGCGGTCAATTGGTCGATAGCTGTGCGGATCCTGGTTTTTTCCCGTCCGGAAGTGGGCTCCAGCACCACGCGCGATTCCCCGGCGTAGACCACCAACGACACCCGATCCTGGTCGCGTAGTTGATCGACCAGCAATTTCAGGGTGCTTTTGACCAGCGGCAGGCCCTCGCGGCGATCCATCGAGCCGGACACGTCCACCAGGAACACCAGGTTCGCCGGGGCCAGGTCCGAGACCGTGCGGTCCGAGGCCTTGATCCCGATGCGCAACAAACGCGTATGCGGATTCCAAGGTGAGGCTGCCAGTTCCGTGGTCACGCCGAAGGGCGAGCCATCGGTGGGCAAGGCGTAATCGTAAGGAAAGTAATTGACCATCTCTTCCAGCCGCACCGCCCCTTGCGGTGGCAGTCGTCCCTGATTGAGCAAGCGGCGAACGTTGGCGTAAGCGCCGGTGTCGACGTCGGCACTGAAGGTCGATACCGGTGTTTCGGCGACACTGTGGATCGGGTTGTCTGCCAAGGCCTGGTATTGCTCTCGCTGTTCATCGCGATAGCCCTGTGGATAAGTTTCTGCGCCCGGCATCGGCGCGAAACGGGTCATGGGCGCCGCGCCTACGCTGCGTTTGGCCACCGCTGCATCAGCCATGACAGTTTCATGCTGCACCGCTTCGGTTTTCAGCTCCGCCTGAGCCGGTGGCGGTACCGCTGCGGACTCAGGTTTCGAAGAAACACCGCAACCGGCAATCGCCAGCAACAGCCCGGCGGTAAAACCCTGGGCGACCGGACGTAGAACATGCAGAGGGAGAGACATGGGGGCTGACCTCAGGAGGAAATTGATCCATTCATCCCGTGAGACGGACAGCCCGGACGGTTCGGGTTAACCCGCGCAAAAAAATCTTCAGCGGTGGTAGCGCCGCACCACGCTGCTGTTTTTCAGCACATGACCTTTGATTTTTTCCAGCAACTGGGTGCGCGTCAGGCCGGCTGGCAGGGCATCCGGGGCCAGGTCCAGGGCAAAGAGCTGGATGATGTAGTGATGTGCGCTGTCGCCAACCGGTGGGCAAGGACCGACGTACCCCGTAGTGCCTTTGCTATTGGTGCCGCCGACACCCTCGAGCGTGGATTTTGCACCGACGCCCGCCGGGATCTGGTGAGTGCCGGCCTTGATGCCGTAATGCACCCAATGATCGATGCCCTGGCCTTTCTGGCCATCCGGGTCGTGCATGACGATGGCGTAGCTGAGCGTGCCTGCAGGGCCGGCGTTCCAGTTCAGCGCTGGCGAAACGTTGTGTCCGCCGCAACCCGGGGCGTCGCTGGCGGCAGCCGAGGTGAACAGTCGATCATCCGAGACGCCTGGGATGTTCAGGGTAAAACGCTCCTGGGCCTGCGCCGGAAATTGCACGCAAAGGGCGACTGTGACAGCCGCTAGCCAAGGGGTCAGAGAGGTCAATCGGGTCATACCGGGAGTACCTGGTGCGGGTGGGGCCGAGGTCGGCGAGCAAACTATAGCTGGACCGTTCGCGCGGTGGCAGTGGCAATTGGATGAACCTCGAGTTAAGCGCCAGACTCTTAATTTAAACGCCTGTCTGGAGAGCGATCATGACCCTGCATCGCGTTGCCCGTCTCGCCGATATACCTGAAGACCGTGGCCTGGAAGTCAGCGTCCAGGACAGCAAGATCCTTCTGCTCAAAGTCGGCGATCAAGTGCGCGCCTATCAAGGCGAATGCCCGCATGCCGGGGCGCCGCTGGTCGAAGGTGCGATCTGCCATGGGCGGCTGACGTGTCCATGGCACAAGGGACAGTTTCGGATCGAGGACGGCGGATTGTGTGAACCACCGGCCCTGGACAGCCTCAAGCGCTACCCGCTTGAAGTGCGCGGGGACGAAATCTGGGTCGACGATCAGCCACTGCAAGACGCTCACACGCCACCGGCCGATGACGAGCGCACTTTTGTAATAGTCGGTGCGGGGGCCGCGGGCACGGCGGCGGCTTCGGCCCTGCGCGAAAAAGGCTTTGGCGGTCGGGTGCTACTGATCGACCGCGAAGCCAACGCCGGGTACGACCGCACGGTACTGAGCAAATTCGTGATTGCCGGCCAGACGCCACTGGAAGAAATCCCGCCCCTGCGCGACGAAGACTTCTACCGCGAGCAAAGAATCGAGCGAATGAACGCTGAAGTGGCGAGCCTGGATGCCGCCAACAAGACGCTGCAACTGGTCAACGGCCAATCGCTGAAGTACGACGCCGCCTTGCTGGCGACAGGCGGGATCCCCGTTCGACCGCAATTGCCCGGCGCGGACCTGCCGCAAGTGTTCGTCTTGCGCTCCAGGGCGGATGCGCAACGGATTCTGCACAGCGCCAAGGCCAGTCAGCGGGCGGTGATCATCGGCGACAGTTTCATCGCCATGGAATCCGCTTCCTCCCTGTGCCAATACGGCCTGGAGGTCACGGTGCTGGCCCGCCATCCGGTGCCTTTCGCCAAACAGTTCGGTGACAGCGTTGGCAAGGCGATTCTGGCGCTGCATCAGGCCAACGGCGTGGTGTACCGAACCGAGGGGCAGGCAGCGCAGATCGAAGGAGCCACGCGAGTCGAAGCGGTGCAACTGGATAATGGCCAGCGTCTGCCGGCGGACCTGGTGCTGGTCGGGATTGGCGTCACCCCCGCCACTGCGCCTTTTACCGATCTGCCGAAGGAAAAGGACCAGTCGCTGCTGGTCGACGGCGGGATGCGCGTAGCCGATGGGCTCTGGGCGGCTGGCGATATCGCGACGTTCACACTTAACGGCCAGCCCCAGCGCATCGAACATTGGCGCCTGGCGCAACAACAGGCACGGATCGCGGCGGCGAACATGCTCGGTGGCGATGAACATTACCTCGACGTGCCGTATTTCTGGACTTGGCACTTTGGCAAAAACTACGACTACCTTGGTTGCGCGCAAGCCTGGGACGAAGTCGAGTTCAAGGGTGATCCTGGCAACCCGCCGTTTATTGGTCTGTTTGGTAAAAATGGCGTGGTGACGGCGGCCGTGGCCTGCGATGAAGAGCGCACGATGGCGATGCTTGCTGAACGAATGAAGCAGCCGTTATCCGTGGATGAGGCTTGGCGGTTGATTCGAGGTTGAAAGGGACTTTGTTGGTCCGGGGTTGAAATGGACCTGTAGGAGCCGGCTTGCCGGCGAAGCAGTCGCCGCGGTGTACCTGTAACACCGCGCTATCGTTCATCGCTGGCAAGCCAGCTCCTACAAGTGGCTTCAGGGCTCCTGGACTACGCCTGGAGCACTGAACTTGCTCATCAGGAAGCCGACAAACTCCTCGACGGTCATTTTCTGGCCGTTGAATTGCACCTGGTTATTGGCGAAGTGCAGTTGGGTGACGACGTCGCTGCCATCCAGTTTCGCCAACTGCGAGCCGACCGCCATGCTGCTGAACATATCGGTGGTGGCAGTCGCTTGGTCGGCGATGAGCTTGGCGTCGGTCTGACCGTCGATTTGCGACTGCACGCTGAGTATGTCGACGAGCATCGGCTTGGACACTTTCAGGTTGACGTCCAGTAACGCGATCATCTGGCGGATCAACTGGTCAGCCGGCAGGTCGATCGATTGCGGCTTGGTCAGGTCAAGCACCAGGTTGGCGCGGCTTTCACCATTGGCAGTGTTGAACGACAGGTTCTCCAGAGCCACCTGCGGGCCGGCCGCCAGCAATTTTTCCAGGCCGGTTTTAAGCTGCGCTTCTTCTGCAGGGGTCAAGTTCAGCTCGGGGGCCGGTTGACCGGCCTCGGCAGCCTCGGCGGCGGCCTGCTCATAGGGCTGCAATTTAGTCTGGTAGATCTGCATCAGCGACAACGTCGCCGGGATGTCGAGGTTCTTCAGGCTCATGGCAAGCTGGGCAGAACCCACAGGCTTGCCGTTCAGGGACACTTCACCGATCCTGTAGTCGGCACGCCCGGAAGCGCTGGTGCCTGACTCCTCGGTGTGGTTCTTCATTTCGAAACTCTTCAAGCCCAGCACCGACTGCTTGGGGCCAAAGGTGGTTTTACCGTTGCTCAGTTCGACGGTGTTATCGCCAGTGTAATAACCGTAAGTGCTTTTTGTCAGGTTGCTGGCCAGGGTAAGACCACTCAACTCGACCTGCACCGGTGCCTGGTCTTCGGAAACGGTGGTCAGCTTGAGGCTGTCCATGTAGCCATCGGCCTTGACCTTCTGCGCCTGGGCGCTGGCCGCGACATCAACCTTCAGGCCGGAAAATTTCAGGCTGGACTTGTCATCCAGTGCAGTTTCCAGCGGCAGCAATTCAAGCGTGCCGTTGGTGGAATTGTCGTAGCCAATGTTGACCACGCCCTTGAGCGGCGAAGCGTCCTTGGTGGCGGCGAACCATTTTTCCGTGAGCGGGGTCTTTGCCAGTTCATAGTGACTGGTGGCCATGACCGGCAACCACTTCAGCGATACCAGGCGCGAGAACGGCAGCGGGCCGTGTTCGATGTGGTCGGTAAACAGCAACTCGACCGGTGCCTCGCCGAACATTTCGCCTTCACCCTTGAGGCGGTAATGCGCAGTGCTACTGAATACATGACGTTCCAGGGACACCAGTTCCAGCGAGGCCGTGCCTTTGTAACCCACCATTGCAGCCTGCAATTGCTTATTGGCATCCGCCAGGGAGCTGTTGAGCACACCTTCGATTTTGGTGCCGGTGAACCAGGCTCCGCCAGCGCTGATCGCACCAATGGCGACAACGATTCCCAGGAGCACGCCTGCTGATTTATTCATGAATGACCCGTTCAATGTCCGTTGTTGAGGTGTGGTCGTCTTCCCTGAACCCATGAGGGGTTGCGGTCACGACTGCGCTGAAAGTGGGGTGCAGGTTAGCATCAGGCGTGCAAGGCAGCCCAATGGTTAACGGTGAAAAAGTGTCGCCTGAAAAAAGATCGCAGCCTGCGGCAGCTCCTACAGGGTAATGCGAATCTCCTGTAGGAGCTGCCGCAGGCTGCGATCTTTTAGCAATCAGGAATACTGAACCTCAATCTCATCGAGCTGATGATCAAAGGTTTTCAGCCGCGCCGTCCAGGTGTAGATCAACACTTCGAAATCCCGGTTGATCACCGCCCCGCCCGTCACTTCGCCGCGTGGGTCGCAGTAGTCCAGTTGATAGCGCTCGCGGGCCATGGCGGTGGCGACGTCAGCCAGCTCGCGGGCATTGTTGAGCCAGTGCCGACCGTCGTCGGCCACTTGTTTGTCCAGCTCAAGGCATTGTTTTTTCAAGGTTTCGAGGCTTTTTTCCAGGGGTGTACCCGTGAGCTCGCCCATGACTTCCTGGAAGGTCCTGCCCGGTTGCCAGTAGCTGCCCCAGAAATACCGGTCGAAGACCGATTCGACACGCCGTAGCGCCACCTTGGTGTTCCAGATCATCACCAGGGTCTTGCCTTGTTCAAGCTGTCTTTTTTTGATTCGTTGCCCTTGGACCGAGGCCCAGGCCACCACCGCAATGGACATCACGGCAATCAAGAGTGCGGCGCTGTCGAGGAACGTCAGCGCTTTGTCGATCTGGTTAGCCAGCATGATGCCGTAGAAATAGGTGCCAGTGAGCAGCACCAGCGCCACAACGGCGCACCAGAAGCCGAGAGCATAAGGGTTTTTCATTATTGGTTTCCCCATGACCTGCGCATGCCTTGTACGAATCCAGGGCGCTTTTGCACGAACGCCCTTTCAACACTTCAAAGCATAGCAACGGCCTCAGGGTTTGCCGGAGTTCGATGCTTGCGTTCGTCCGCTTTCCCAACCGCCGCCCAAGGCGAGGAACAAATCGATCTGGCTGATGGCAACCTGGGTGTTGGCAGCGGCCAGTTGCGCGGTGACATCGATGTAGGTGCGAGTCGCCTGCAGGTCCGCCAGGAACGATGCGCGACCGGCCTGGAAGAAGCGATGGGTCTGGTCGGCGGCCAGCTTCGCCGACTGCTCGGCGTCCGCCAGGGCCTCACGGCGTTGCAGCAAGGCGGAGTACTGGGCCAGGCCGGTCTGGGTTTCACGAATGGCGTTGAGTACCACCCCATCGAAATGCGCCAGCGTCGCCTGGGTCACCGCTTCAGCTTCGCGAATGCGTGCCCTGGCGCCGTTGGTCGGCACATTCCAGGTTAGCGACGGGCCAAAGCCCCAACGGTTGGTAGAGGGTTCGCCGAGGTTTTCCAGGAGACCGACCGTGCCGATGGTCGCGCCGATGCGGATGTCCGGGTACAGCTCACCGGTAGCAATGCCGATACCCGCGGTCGCGGCCGCCAGTCGTCGTTCGGCCTGGCGGATGTCGGGGCGGCGCTTGAGCAGCGATGCACCGTCGCCCACCGGTATCAATTGGGTGATTTTTGGCAGTTCATCGCAGCTAGCGGTGCCGGCCGGTAGTTGATCCACCGGCTTGGCCAGCAGCATCGACAAGCGGAACAGCCCGGCCTGACGCGCCGCCTCATAGCGCGGCATGTCGGCGCGCAAGGATTTGAATTGGGTTTGCGAACGGGTGACTTGGGTTTCGTCGCCACGCCCGGCATCGCGCAAACGCTGGATCAGCGTGGTGCTCTGGGCTTGCAGGTCGAGGGAATGCTGGGCGATTTCCCGCTCCTCATTAGCCGCACACACCTGGGTATAGGCGCGGACCACATCGGCCACCAAGGTAATACGCGCCGTATCGGCGGCGGCCTGGGTCGCATCGGCATTGGCCTTGGCCGCTTCGATGCCGCGCTGCAAGGTGCCGAACAGGTCAAACTGGTAGGACGCGCTGATGCCGATATCGCCGATGTTGGCCACCGGCACCTTTTCCGGCAGCAAGAACGCTTCACCGGATTCCTGCAACCGCTGGGCGCCCATCTTCACCCCACCGCTCCAGCCGCCCGCCGCCTCGGCCTCGTCCACCTGAGCGCGAGCGCGCAGCAGGCTGGCGGCCGCTACACGCAAATCAGTGTTGGACGCCATGGCCTGCTGCACCAGTTGGTCGAGCCGCGGGTCCTGATACAAGCGCCACCAATCGGCAGGCACCGGCGCCGAAACCACCGGCTTGCCGTCCACTGCCAGTTCGCCCTGCAGGTCTTCACGGTGGATCGCGGCTTCGTCCGGCAGGTGATAATCCGGACCGACCATCTGACACGCCGACAGCAGCAAGCCTAATCCGGCAATCGCCAAACCCGAGGCCTTGCTCATTGCACGGACTCCCGGTTCTGGTCGTCGATGATCGATACCGTGGCGGTGCGCCCGGCGATCATGCGGAAATCCTCAGGGACCTCATCGAACGCGATACGCACGGGAATCCGCTGGGCCAACCGCACCCAGCTGAAGGCCGGATTGACGTTGGGCAGCAAGTTGTTGCCACTGGTGCGGTCGCGGTCTTCGATACCGGCCACGATGCTTTCCACATGGCCGCGCAGGCGCGCATTGTCGCCAATGACCCGGATGTCGACGCTTTGGCCGATGTGGATGCCGTTGAGTTTGGTTTCTTCGAAATAGCCGTCGATATGAAAAGAATTGCTGTCCACGACGGACAACACGGGCCGCCCGGCACTGACGAACTCCTGGGTTCGCGGCGCGCGGTCGTTGACGTAACCGTCCACGGGACTTCTGATCACCGAACGGTCGAGGTTCAGTTGCGCGCTGTCTACCGCCACCTGGGCTTCCATCAACGCCACTTGTGCGCGGGCCACCCGGGACTGGCTTTCTTCCAGTTGTTCGCCCGGCACCAGATTGCCAAGGCCCTTGTTACGCTTGGCTTCACGCTGGGCCTGGGCCAAGGTTTCCTCGCGGTCTGCGACCGCCGCTTTCGCCTGGCGCAAGGCCAGTTTGAAACGGTCCTGGTCGATGCTGAACAGCACTTGCCCGCGCTTTACCAACTGGTTGTCGCGCACTTGCACTTGCTGGATCAGCCCGGATACGTCCGGCGCGATCTGCACGATGTCGGCACGGATATGCCCGTCACGGGTCCAGGGCGCGAACATGTAGTACATCACCATGCGCCAGACCACGACCACGGCGAAAGTTACGATCAACAGGGTCAGGACCACGCGACCAAGGGTTAAAAACGGCTTTTTCATGTCATCAGGTATCGACTGAGTGAATCCACGGCGCCAAGCAGCAAGGCGTAGAGAGCCACGTTAAACAATGCCCGGTGCCAGACCAGACGGTAAAAGTGCAGGCGCGTCAGCACCCCGTGCACCAACAGGTACAACACATAGGTAATGCCCATCAGCACCAGCAGCGTAGGCAAAAACACCCCGCTGATATCCAGATCACCGATCATAAAGGCGCTCCATCGATGCCATGGGGAAGCGGTTCTTCGGGCTCGGCAGATCCGACGAACTCGACGCCGGGCAACAACGCCAGGCGCAAGCCGCTCAAGGCGTGCAGCAAGTGCAAGCGGGTTTCTTCATCACCCGCGCCGCTCAACGCTCGGCGCGTGCGGTCGAGGGTCATCAACAACGGACTCGGCGCCGGCAGGCGTTCGCCGGCCTTGAGGCAGGCCTTGAAATATTCGCCGACCTCGGCCACTACCTGACGCAGCAATGCCTGCGGAACGCCGTGAACCCGCGGCGTATAAGCCAGCAGGTCAAGCAGGTTCAGCGCCACACGAACCTCACGCAAGGCGATGCCGGTGTCCTGGCCGGTCACCGCCAGCCGCGGCAAATGCTGCATCAGTCGATCCAGGACCTGCACGCCCAGGCGCCGGTGATCGGCCAGCGTGGCAGGCTCCGTGAGGCTGACAATGTCGCGCCAGGCGAAACGGGTCAGGCGTTTGGCCGCAAGCTCCGCACCGAACGGCCGGGCGATCAGGGTCCAGACGAACGCGAACAGCAAGCCCACCGGTCCAGCCAGGTTGGAGTTGGCGAAACTGAGGAAGTCCGCGTCGTAGGCGCCCTGAATACTGATGAACGATGAGGTATTGACCAGCGTCAGCAACATGCCCAGGTAAAACTGCGGCTTGACCGTCAGTGTGCCGATGCAGATGAACGGTACGGCGAAGGCCAGCACCAGCATCGGGAAATCATGCAGATTGGGCAGGACGAGAAACAGGTAAAGGCTGGCGAACACCACCGACATCGCCGTCCAGAAAAAGAATCGGTAGATCTGCGGTGCCGGGTCATCCATCGAGGCAAAGAAGCTGCACGCCACTGCCGCCAGGATCACTGCACTGCCGCCGTCGGTCCAGCCCAGCACAATCCACAGCACCGAAGCGACAATGATCGCCGCGACGGTGGAAGCGGCGGAATAGAGCATCAGCCCACGATCCAGAAAGGGGGTCAGGCGCCCCAGGCGCCAATGCCGATAGACCGCACGCCAACTGTCCTGGCTTTCGCACTGGATCGCGTGTTGCAGGCTGCGACAGTCCTGCCACAAATCGACCCACTCGCCGAGACGATAAATGGCATTGGAGAACAGCAGTTGCTTGCGATCATCCAGCACTTCGGCGCTGGGCTTCAGCGCTTCGAGTTGGTCTTTGAGCGCTTGCCAACGCTCGGGGTCGGCATTCTTGTGATCGAGCCATTCAGTGGCAGCGGCCAGTAATGGCGCGAACTTGCCCACCAGCTCAGGGGTGCGCCTTTCCAGCGCGTAAAGCGCATCGTCGAGGGCATCGATCACTGGCAACAGGTGAATCATCCGCCCGCGCAACTCCTTGGTGTTGCGCACTGTTTGCGGACGCGCGCCTTCGTGGGGCAACTGACCGATCATCAGTTCCAGGGTATTGAACGTGGCGACCATCGAGGCGCGCAATGCGCTGACCTCCTCGGGCTGCACGTTGCGGCCCAGAAAACGCGCGCTGTAGATCGACGCGTCGGCAAACCACTTGCTCACCGAATCGTTGAACACCGGCGCCAGCCGTCGCGGCCAGAACATTGCACCGACCACCGCAGCGACGGCAATGCCGAGGAAAATTTCTTCTGTGCGCGCTTCGGCCGCGTCCCACACAGCCAACGGGTTATTCACTACCGGCAGGGCAATCAATGGCAAGGTGTAGCCGGCCAGCATCAAGGCATAGTTGTTCGCGGTGCGCAGATGCATGGACAAAAACAACAGGATCCCGGTCCACAGCGCGATGACCAGCACCAGCACATAAGGACTCTGCACGAACATCGGGACGAACAGGACAGCCGCAGCGGCGCCCAGAAAAGTGCCGACTGCGCGGTACAACGCCTTGGAACTGGTAGGCCCGACAAACGGGCTGGAAACGATATACACCGTGGCCATCGCCCAATAAGGACGCGGCATTTGCATGAGCAGGGCGATATACAGCGCGATCATCGAGGCCGCGAAGGTGCGTACTCCGTAGAACCAGTCCCGGGCCGGGGGCATACCGGAAAAGAAGCCGTTCAAGGGTTGGCTACCGGCAAATGACTGGCCGACTCGAAGGCCTTCAACACGCGCAGCGTCGCCTCAAGGTCTGCCGGATCGATGCCTTCGAGGACTTCATGACGCAAACGCACCAACTCGACCTCGACAGCTTGCACCAGGGTCCGACCGGTAGCGGTCAGGCTCAGGCATTTGGCGCGCCTGTCCTGGGCGTCTGCGGTGCGGCAGACGTAACCGCCATGGCACAACTGATCGAGCAAACGTACCAGGGACGGGCTTTCCATCCCCGCCGCCTGCGCCACAGTCACCTGCCGCACGCCCTCGCCCAGGCGCCCGATCATCAGTAGTGGGACAGCACAGGCTTCGGAGATTCCATAGTTGGCCAGCGTGGCCTGGCAGATTTTGCGCCAATGCCGGGCGGCCACCACCATGGTACTGCTGATGTTCATTTGCAGAGCGTCGAGGTTATTCGGCACGAGGGAGAACACACACTGTTAGTTTGCTAACTATCAATATGACATTGGAAGGGATTTTCAGTCAAGTTTTGAAACAAATCTGCGGTTTTTTACATTCCCCTTCCCTTCCTCAACAGCACATCCAGCTGATCCACCACCTCCGCCCAATCGGCATCGTCCAGAATTTCATTGCGCAACAGATCCGCCTGGCTCGGGTTCCAGAAAAAAGCATCCGCCAGGTGCAGGTCCGGTTTAAGCGGTGAGTGAGTGGTGATGAATTTATCGATGCTCTCGGCGTCGTCAGGCAGGCCGAGCTGCTTGAACAGGGAGGGAAGGCTGTGGGTTGGGTTTTCCATGTCGGGCTCCAGTAAAACGGATAAAGGGACCGCTGCGCGGTCAATCGCGAGCAGGCTCGCTCCCACAGGGAAGTCGTTCACCTTGTGGGAGCGAGCCCGCTCGCAAAGACGACAGCATTGACGAAACAATCCTCAATGACTCAACTCCCTCACCTCCGCATGAGGAACCATTTTCAGGAATTGCGGCATGTCCATGTGCAGCAGGTTGATGTGATTGCCGGCTTCCAGATAGATGTCTTTCTGTCGAGTCAGCAGCGGGTCGATGACAACGTCAAGTCCATAGGCTTCGCCCAGGGCCGGCACGGCGCCGCGTTCGCAGTCTTCAAACAGGTGCGGCAGGTTGCTCTCCCGGGAGACCTGCCATTCACCGGTGCTGCGCACTTTGCTCAAGTCCAGGTGACGGCTGGCGGGGAGCACGGCCATCAGGTAATGCCCGTGGTGGTCGTCAAGAATGACCGACTTGGCCACCCGTTCCGCAGGAATACCCGCCACCCGTGCGGTTTCGAGGCTGCTGGCCGAGTGGGGATGGGTGACGATGTCATATTCGCATTGAGCCTGGTCCAGGCTTTTCTGCACGGTTCTTGCCATACGCATGATGCACCTCGGTGTCCGCAAAAACGTCCGGCGGACCATGGTTAACACTTTTGTACGTAGTAAAAGTCTAGGTCCATTGGTGTAAACCAGCGGGAATTCCGCCCATCGGACAGGTCGACAACTGAGCAAAATTCATACAACCAGCGCCTCAACTAGACTGTATACAGAACCACCTGCGACTCTCCCGGAGGGTCACGTGAACACTCGCTGTTGTGCGCTTGCGTTGCTGTTGGCATTGAGCGGAGTAGCCCTCGCTGCAGACACCGCCGAACTGCCCGGTTCCAATCCCGCGGGGATCTGGCTGATCACTTTCGGTATCGCCTTTTTAATCGCCGAGGCGGCGCTGCCCAACTACGGTGTGATCGGTCTGGGCGGGATCGTGATGTTCGTGATCGGCGCAGTGATCCTGACCAATGCCGAACTGCCCGTGCCATTGATGGTCGGCCTGGGACTGCTCAGCGCGCTGCTCTTGATATTCCTGTTGATCCGCGCCCTCAAGACCCGACCGCGCCACACCGTCAGCGGTGACGCCGGCCTGTTGGGCAGCGTGACCCCGGTGCTGTCTTTGCAGGCCGGCGATGCGTGTCTGGGCTGGGTGCATCTACAGGGCGAACACTGGCAGGTATCGAGCGCCCAGCCATTGCAGGTCGGGCAAAAAGTCCGGGTGGTGGCGCGCAAGGGATTGTTGCTGGAAGTGGCCGCGGCTGACGCGGTAACGGTTGGAGGTTAGCCATGGGTCTGCAAATCGGTTTTGTCGCGCTGCTGCTACTGCTGATCGCACTGGCGGGGGCGACGTTCCGCATCCTGCGCGAGTACGAGCGTGGGGTGGTGTTCCAGCTCGGACGCTTCTGGCAGGTCAAGGGCCCCGGCCTGATCCTGCTGATTCCGGTGATCCAGCAAATGGTCCGGGTCGACTTGCGCACCATCGTCCTCGACGTCCCGCCACAAGATGTGATCACCCGCGACAACGTCTCGGTCAAAGTCAATGCAGTGCTGTACTTCCGAGTACTCGATCCACAGAAGGCAATCATTCAGGTCGAAGACTTTCTCATGGCCACCAGCCAGCTGGCGCAAACCACCTTGCGTGCGGTGCTCGGCAAACACGAACTTGATGAACTGCTGGCTGAGCGAGAACGACTGAACATCGACATCCAGCAAGTACTCGACGCCCAGACCGACGCTTGGGGCATCAAGGTTGCCAATGTCGAAATCAAACACGTGGACCTCAACGAATCGATGATCCGCGCTATCGCCAGACAAGCAGAAGCGGAACGCGAACGCCGGGCCAAGGTGATCCACGCGGAAGGCGAATTGCAGGCGTCGGAAAAACTCATGCAGGCCGCCGAAATGCTCGGCCGCCAACCCGGCGCCATGCAGCTGCGTTATATGCAGACACTGAGTTCGATCGCCGGGGACAAGAGTTCGACCATTGTTTTTCCTTTGCCGATCGAATTGCTCAAGGGCATGGCGGATCTGTCGGCCAAGCCTTGAGTCGAGGCGGACACTACAACAGGGTATAGAAAGTCAGAATCATCACGCCCCAACAGCACAAGCCAAATGCAAACCCGACGCCATTGGCAAAAGTCAGTGTCGAGTTCGCCGTCCCGCGCACGTCGTTTTCCAGATAGTTGATTGCTTCTTGTACACGCAACAACGAGCAGACTTGCAAGAGTAAAACCAGAAGACTCAGCGCAAAGCTTATGTGCAGATCCGGCAACCACATTAGCCCCATGCCCGTTAGCGCAGTCATGATCACAATCAACGCCAGCAAGCGTGGGTACCAACGATAGCCCTTACCTGAAGCGCGTATTCGCCGATCAATGCTGCTAAACAACGAATACACAAAAAACACGAAAAAAACTGCACGGACTATGGGTAACACTTTCTTGCCCGTAGCGGTGCGGTAAAGCTTCCAGTTTTTATACATCCAATAGGTAAGGTACAAACCAAAGGTCGAAACGATCATCAGCGCGAATTTGCTAGTCCCCACAACAAAAAAGGTCGCGCGGGCTGGTTCAGTGCAATCAAGTTCGGCCACTGGAGGCGCATAAGGATTGGCATTCATAGGGATGCATAACCAGGGTCATGAAGTGGACCAAAATGCTAACCCCTGATGGGCATCTCGAATGCCCACACAAAAAAATCAGGACGCTTCCTACGTCCGGTTTCACGATTTCACTCACCGTTGCGCAGTTAACGGATAAACCGACTCCCATCCGCCACCCAGTGCCTTGTACAACCCGACTGCTGCCAGCGACACGCCGGTGGAACTCTCTACCCATTGCTCCTGGGTCGCCAGCAAGGCGCCTTGCACGGTGAGGACGTTGACGAAGTCCACCACGCCCTCGACGTATTGCCGTTGCGCGGTTTGCAGGGCGATGCGGTTCTGACGTACCGCTTCGGCGAGGCTGTCGCGGCGCAGTTGGCTGGCGTCGTAAGCGCTCAATTGGTCGTCGATTTCATGCCAGGCGCGCAAGACGGTTTGCTGATAGGCGATGGCCGCTTCCTGTTGCTGGGCTTCGCGCAGGTTCAGCACGCCGCGCAGGCGGCCGCCGTCGAACAGCGGCAGGCTGAACTGCGGGCCGATGCCGAACGTGCGTGAACCCCAGGAACCGAAATCGCTCAGTTGCATGGCTTGCGAACCGACACTGCCTGACAGGGTAATCCGTGGATAAAAATCCCCCTTGGCCACGCCGATGCTTGCGGTCGCGGCATGCAGCCGGGCTTCGGCCTGGCGAATGTCCGGGCGGCGCTCGGCCAGTTGCGACGGCAGGCCGATGGCGACCTGGCGCGGCGTTTGCGGCACCGGCGCGTCAGTGGATAACTCGGCCGCCAGCGCCTGGGGAGGTTCACCCATCAACAGGCTCAAGGCGTTGATCAGTTGGGCTTGGCGCTGCTGCAGTGCTGGCAGGCGCGACTCGATGGCCGCGACCTGGGCGGCGGCTTCAGCGACATCAAGGTCCGTTGCGACACCGTCAGCCAGGCGCAGCTGCGAAAGTTTCAGGCTGTGCCGAGCAACCTCAAGGTTCTGTTCGGTAACGGCACGGGTGTTCTGCACCCCGCGCAATTGAATGTAGTCCTGAGCGGTTTCCGCCACCACCGACAACAGCACACCGCGACGGTCGTTTTCGGCGACTTCCACGGTGGCATCGGCGGCCTCGGTTTCGCGGCGCACGCGCCCCCAGAAATCCAGCTCCCAAGAGGCAGAGAAGCCAGCATCCCAGACACTGAATGCAGAATTGCCGTTATGCCCCGACGGATCGTTCAGGCCTTCGCCGCTGTTGCGTTTACGGACATAGCTTCCCGTGGCGGCGGTGTTCGGATAGCGGTCGGCGGTGATCACTTGGCGCACCGCACGACTCTGTTGCAAGCGGCTGCTGGCAAGCTTCAGGTCGAGGTTGTCGCTCAGGGCACGTTGAGTGAGGGCCGAGAGTTTCGGGTCGTTGAACACTTGCCACCAGCGTTCGTTCATCGTCTCCTCACTGGCCTGGCTGGCGGCGGCCTTGGATGGTTTCGCCCACTCGGTGACTTGCTGTGCCTGAGGTTTTTGGAAGTCCGGGCCTACTGTGCAGGCTGACAGGCTCATCACGACCAAGGCGCAAAGGGCGAGTCGAGACGGAGGGCCTCTTCGCGAGCAGGCTCGCTCCCACAGGGGATCGCAATCAACGAAAATCTTCATCGCTGCGCAACCTCATTGGCCTTCGCACCAGCCGTATCGATACTGGCCTCCACCGACATCCCCACCCGCAACCGTTCGGCCAACGGCTGACCCGGTTCCAGCACGATCTTCACCGGAATCCGCTGCACCACCTTGGTGAAGTTGCCCGTCGCGTTATCCGGCTTGATTGAAGCAAAGGTCACGCCGGTGGCCGGTGCGATGCTCTCGACCCGGCCGTTCAGCACTGCGCCACCAAAGGTGTCGACACGCACCTGCACGTCCTGACCTGGTTGCACATTCGTCAGTTGGGTTTCCTGGAAGTTGGCCACCACATAGGCTTGCGCCAGTGGTACCACGGCGAGCAGTTTGCTGCCCGGCGTGACATAGGCCCCGACACGCAACGCGCGCTCACCGACCATGCCATCCTGCGGCGCGGTGATCCGTGTGTAAGACAGCTCGTAACTGGCGATTTCCAGCTTCGCCTGCGCCCGTTTCAACCCACCTTCTGCCCCGTCACGCTGGGCCGTAAGGATATCCACCTGCTTGCGCTCCGCCGCCAGCACCGCCGTGACATTGGCCAACCGGGCAGTGGCCTGGTCGATGCGCGTGCGCGCTTGCTGAGCATTCTGCACCGTGCCGGCACCGACCCCGGCCAGGTGGTCGTAGCGGTTCAGTTCATGTTGAGCGAAGGCTATTTCAGCCTTGGCGGACACTACCTGTGCCTGTGCCTGGGCGATCACCGAGGCCTGACGCTCAAGTGTCGCCCGGGCATTTTGCAGTTGCGCCTGGGCCACCACGGCTTCGGCGGCGGCCGCTTCGGCGGCGGCGCGCAGGTCGCGATCATCGATCTGCGCCAGCAGTTGCCCGGCCTTGACCTGTTGGTTGTCTTCCACCAGCACTTGCTTGATGAACCCTGCAACTCGCGGCACCACCAGTGTGTAGTCGGCCGAGACATAGGCATCATTGGTGCTCTGCTCTGTACGCTGGCCAAACAGGCCGGGCGCCAGCAGATAAATCAGTACGCCCGTCGCGATCACGACGGCGACGCCAACGGCCACTTTTTGCTTGGATTGAGTCGTCATGAAAACCTTCTGTTTCAGTGATGCATTCAAGTCGGCGCACGGGGCGGATAGATCCGCGTCGGCAGCCAGAAAATCAGCAGGATCAGCGCCAACGCGACAGCGGCCATGCACAGGTAAAGATCCGAGGCGGCCAGCACCACGGCCTGCTCATGCAGCCGGTGGGCAAGGCCCGGGGTGTCGCTGTCGACCAGGGGAGAGTTACCGAGACGGTCCACCAGCATGGTCGAGTGAAAATGCAGGCGCTGCGTGGTCAGGGTTTCCAGCACGCCGGTGGCGACCACTGCCGCCAGGCCTTTCACGGTGTTGAACCAGGACGACGCAAACGGTCCGTCCATGGGGTTGATGCTGCCGGTCGAGAGCATCAGCAGCGGCAGGACCGCCATGGGTTGACCGAAGATCTGCAGCAGTTGCAGGACATAGAATTCGTCGCGAATCCACGCCGAGGTCAACTGCGAACCGCCGATGCAGGACAACACCAGCATGCTCAGGCCGACCCCCAATACCCAGCGGCAATCGACCCAGCGCAGGTTGCACAGCGCAGCCACCAACGGCAGCGCTATCAATTGCGGGAGCGCCGCCAACAGGGTGATGGGTGCAGTTTGTACCGGGCGATACCCCTGAACCTGCGCCAGATAGCTGGAAGGAATTATCACCACCGCCAGCAACACCACCAGCACGCCGGCCAGGGTGACCAGCGCGAACGACAGATTGCGGATGCCGAGCATCTGCATCTTGAAAAACGGAATCGGCTGCGACCACTCGTTGATTAAAAACAGTACCAGCAACAGCGTACCGCCTGTCAGCAAGCCACCAATGAGGCTCGACTCGAACCAATCCAGCCGATTGCCCTGCAGGATGCCGATCACCAGCATGCAGATCGCCGGAAAACCCAGGAGCAAACCCCGCCAGTTGAACTGTTTAAAACGCTCCAACCGCAGCGGATCCTGAGGTATGCCGTAAGCCACGGCGACCATGGCAATCAAGCACGGCGCAACTACTTGCCAGAAGGTCCACTGCCAGCCCACATACTCGGTCCAGAGGCCTGCCAGTGGCGTGCCCAGGCCCGGGCCAAAAGTGGCCGTCAGGGCATAACCAGCCAATCCGTAGAGTTTTACATTGGCTGGCAGAAAACGCAGGGCGACGGTCATCAGCATCGGCGGCAGCGCGCCACCGGCCAGCCCCTGCAATGTGCGCAGGACCAGCAGGCTTTCGTAGTTCGGCGCCAAAGGGCACAACACCCCCAGCAGCGTGAAGGCACTGATGGCGCAGAGGGTGAAGCGCCGCAGCGAGAACGTGACGGCACACCAAGGCGCAAACGCCATGGCAGCCACCGAGGTCGCGGCATAGCAAGCGACCAGCCAGGTACCTTCGTCGTAACCGATGGCCAACCCGCCACGGATGTCGGCCAGGGCGACCTTGGTCACCATCTCGTTCAGGCCCGACACCAGCACTGCCAGCAACACGCCAACCAGGCCGATGATGATCCGCGGGCCGAAGACCGGTGGTGTGGCGGCCGTCGGGCTGGTCGCGGCGAGAGGTGCCGTGACCGTGAGGGAAATCATTGTTGCGAGCTCCGGGATTAGAAGTCCGAAACATTCTAAGAAGCGTGTGACCTGACGAAAACTGACTTATCGACAGGTTATAAGTGCGTTACACGCAACGATACGAAACCCTGTGGGAGATTCTATGGTTGAGGTGAAGCCCTCAACTTGTTTTCGGTTGGTATTCGCTCTGTCCCTTTAGCAGAGCGAATACGATCCGAGCGAGCTTGCGAGCCAGCATCACCAGGGCTTGAGTGGTGCTGAAACCCCGATTTCTTTGTTCTTGGTAAAACCCTTTCCAGGCTTCGGTTCGACTCGCCGACATAGCCGCATTGTGCAGAAGGCGGCGGGCTTCTGGATCGCCTCGCTTGGTCAAACTTCGGCGACCATCTTTTTGCCCTGATTTTGACACCCGCAAGTCCATTCCAAGAAAGGCGATAAAGGCATCTGCGTTTCGGAAGTCTCCGCGGTGGAACGCCGTGAGCAAGCGGGCGCCAGTCAAAAATCCAACCCCTTCAACTTTCAGGCAACGCTTCAACTGACCCAGCAAACCGGCTTCTTTCAGCTGATCGTTGATCGTCTTTTCGATCAGCGTCTCAAGCTGCTGCATGGACTTTATTTGCTCGGAAAAAGCAGCCTTCAGCAAGGGCTCATTCGACCAGCTTTGCACTAGGCCGACCCTGGCCTGGACCAAGGCCGCCCGGCGGCGAAAAAGACTCAGGAGTTGGCGATACAGCGGTGTCGGCGGCGTCC
>NZ_JASCAE010000013.1:0-3975 GCF_029967975.1 Pseudomonas sp. V98_8 | reverse complement strand
CCCCCCCCCCCCCCCCCCCCCCCCCCCCCCGGGCCCCGTAGGAGCGAAACCATAGGTGGCCGTTACCGAAGAAACGGATATGTACACCAACCCACCTCATCCAGCCCCCGCTAGTCCGTTGAGACGATGCCCCACCCGATCACCGCAGCGATAGTAAACCCATCCGAAATCGACCCCACGGAGCAAGGGCCCATGAGTATTTTGCAGCGTTTCCAAATGGACGGCAGCGTCGCCATCGTCACTGGCAGCGGCCGCGGTATCGGTCGGGCGATTGCCCTGGCGTATGCCGAAGCCGGCGCCGATGTGGTGTGCTCGGCACGTTCGCTGGACGAAGTGCAGGCCGTGGCCGAGGAAGTTCGCGTCCTCGGTCGGCGCGCCCTGGCCTTCGCCTGCGACGTCAACGATGCCGAGCAACGCCAGGCACTGGTGCGCCAAAGCGTCGAGCACATGGGCCGGATCACTCATCTGGTGAACAACGTCGGCGGTGGCGGTCCCAATGATCCGCTGAGCATGACACCCGAGCAGTTCGCCCAGGTACTGAACTTCAACGTCGCCACCACCTACGCCTTCTGCCAGTTGTGCGTACCGCTGATGCGCGAGGCCGGGGGCGGCAACATCATCAATATCAGCTCAGTGGCGGCGCGTTATGCCCAGCGCCATTTCAGCGCCTACGGTGCGGCCAAGGCGGCCCTCAGCCATCTGACCCGTCTGCTGGCCCAGGACTTCGCCCCGCAGATCCGGGTCAACGCCGTCGCCCCCGGCCCCACCCTGACCGAGGCACTTAACGGCGTGATGCCTGCCGCCATGCGCCAGGTCATGGAAAACAACACCCCGCTCAAATGCCTGGGCACCCCGCAGGACATCGCCGCCGCCGCGTTGTACCTGGCCAGCCCTGCCTCGGCCTGGGTGACCGGCAAGATCATCGATGTCGATGGCGGTGCCGACTCGTCGGTCTGGCCTGGCTGACCGACTCCTTTGGGCCCGCCCCTGTCGATGTTGGGGCGGGCTTTTTTCTTTTCATCCTACTTCCGATCCAACTGGAGCCCCTCGCCATGGACACCCATTTGATCAACGCGCTCGGTGACGAGCTGTTCAACGCGCTGCGCAACCGCCAGACGCTGGCGCCCCTGACCCAACGCTATCCGCAGATCACCCTGGAGCAGGCCTACGGGATTTCCCTGCAATTCCTGCAGCGCCGTGAAGCCCTCGGCGAGCACGTGGTCGGCAAGAAAATCGGCGTCACCAGCCGCGCCGTACAGGAAATGCTCGATGTCCATCAACCGGACTTCGGTTTCCTCACCAACGCCATGCAGGTCGAGGACGGCAGCGACGTCAGCCTGGCCCGTTACAACCTGATACAGCCCCGGGCCGAAGGCGAAATCGCCTTTATTCTCGGCGAAGATTTGCAAGGCCCGGGCATCCGTGCCGAGGACGTGCTGGCCGCCAGCCAATGGGTCGTGCCGTGCTTCGAGATCGTCGACTCGCGTATCGACGACTGGCAGATCCGCATCCAGGACACCGTGGCCGACAACGCCTCGTGCGGCGTGTTCGCCCTCGGCTCCCAGCGCATCGACCCACGCTCGCTGGACCTGGCTGCGGTGCACATGCAAATGAGCAAAAACGGCCAGCCGGCGGGCTCGGGCCTGGGCTCGGCGGTGCAAGGTCATCCTTGCGCGGCTGTGGCCTGGCTGGCCAATACCCTGGGCGAGCTGGGCATCCCGTTCCGCCGTGGCGAAATCATTCTTTCCGGTGCCCTGGCGCCGCTGGTGCCGGTGATCGCCGGTGACCATATCAGCCTGTCCATGACCGGCCTGGGTGAAGCCAGCCTGCGCTTTGTCCCGTGAATCGCCCTTCCCTCTTCAGGAGCCAAGAAACCATGAGTAAAAAGATCAAATGCGCGCTGATCGGGCCGGGCAACATCGGCACCGATCTGCTTTACAAACTGATGCGCAGCGAAGTGCTGGAACCGGTGTGGATGGTGGGCATCGACGCCACCTCCGAAGGTCTGGCACGAGCACGCGAGCTGGGCCTTAAAACCACCGCAGACGGCGTGGACGGATTGCTCCCGCATGTACTCGAAGACCAGATCCAGATCGCCTTCGACGCCACGTCGGCCTATGTCCACGCCCAGAACTCGCGCAAGCTCAATGCCCTGGGCGTGTTGATGATCGACCTGACACCGGCGGCCATCGGCCCGTATTGCGTGCCACCGGTCAACCTCAAGTCTCAACTTGGCCTGGGTGTGATGAACGTCAACATGGTCACCTGCGGCGGCCAGGCCACCATTCCGCTGGTGGCGGCAGTGTCCAGCGTGCAGCCGGTGGAATACGCCGAAATCATTGCCACCGCCGCGTCCAAGTCGGTCGGCCCCGGCACCCGCAAAAACATCGACGAGTTCACCCGCACCACCGCCAGCGCCGTGGAAAAGGTCGGCGGCGCGAAAAAAGGCAAGGCGATCATCATCATCAACCCCGCCGAGCCGCCGCTGATCATGCGCGACACCGTGCATTGCCTGACCGCCAGCGAACCCGACCAGCCGGCGATCACCGCCGCCATCGAGGCCATGATCGAGCAAGTACAGCGCTACGTGCCCGGCTACAAGCTGGTCAACGGCCCGGTGTTCGACGGCAATCGGGTGTCGATCTTCATGGAAGTCGAAGGCCTGGGGGACTACCTGCCCAAGTACGCCGGCAACCTGGACATCATGACGGCCGCCGCGGCACGCACCGCCGAGATGTTCGCCGAGGAAATCCTCAAGGGCGAGCTGGTGCTCACCGCTACTGCCCACACCGCTCACGCATAAGGAGTCGACCATGGATCTTCGCGGCAAAAGCATCACCGTACACGACATGTGCCTGCGCGACGGCATGCACCCCAAGCGCCACCAGATCAGCCTGCAACAAATGAAAGACATCGCCTGCGGCCTCGACGCGGCCGGTGTGCCGCTGATCGAAGTCACCCACGGCGACGGTCTGGGCGGCAGCTCGGTGAACTACGGCTTCCCGGCCCACTCCGACGAAGAGTATCTGTCGGCAGTGATCCCACTGATGAAAAAGGCCAAGGTCTCGGCCCTGCTGCTGCCAGGCATCGGCACTGTCGATCATCTAAAAATGGCCCATGAACTGGGGGTCAATACCATTCGCGTGGCCACCCATTGCACCGAGGCCGATGTCAGCGAACAGCACATCTCCCACGCCCGCCACCTTGGCATGGACACCGTCGGTTTCCTGATGATGGCCCACATGAACAGCCCGGAAGGCCTGGTCACGCAGGGCTTGCTGATGGAAAGCTACGGCGCCAACTGCATCTACCTGACCGATTCGGCAGGCTATCTGCTGCCCCACGACGTCAGTGCTCGCGTGGCGGCGATGCGCGCGGCCCTCAAGCCTGAGACCGAGATTGGCTTTCATGGCCACCACAATCTGTCGATGGGGGTGTCCAACTCCATCGCCGCGATTGCCGCCGGGGCCAACCGCATCGACGCCGCCTGCGCAGGACTCGGTGCCGGCGCGGGCAACACGCCGATGGAAGTGCTGGTGGCGGTGTGTGATCGCATGGGTATCGACACCGGCGTCAGTGTGTTCGGCATCCAGGACGTGGCCGAGGACCTGGTGGTACCGATCATGGACTTCCCGATCCGCAGCGACCGCGATGCCCTGACCATGGGTTACGCCGGGGTCTATGGCTCGTTCCTGCTGTTCGCCAAACGTGCCGAGAAGAAGTACGGCGTGTCGGCACGGGAAATTCTCGTTGAGATGGGACGGCGTGGGATGGTTGGTGGGCAGGAGGATATGATCGAGGACACTGCCATGACACTTGCTCGTCTGCGGCGGCTGGGGTAAGGCTTTGTGTTACGCGATTTTTTTCAGGTGTACATATCCGTTGCTGCGGTAACGGCCACCTAGGGTTTCGCTCTTACAGCGAGTCACTTTCGAAAAGCGCGAAAGTAACCAAAGCGCTCTTGCCCCACCACTC
>NZ_JASCAE010000012.1:0-4853 GCF_029967975.1 Pseudomonas sp. V98_8 | reverse complement strand
CGCTGTAAGAGCGAAACCATAGGTGGCCGTTACCGCAGGAATGGATATGTACACCTGAAAAAACCGCTGCAAAAACGCCTACAACCATAGTTATTTCTGCTTACACTTTTCCTCTCAAAAAACAATTAACCCTTTAAAATCAATACCTTAAAGACTTGGCACGCCCTGTGCTCCTGCTATCTGCAACCCACCATCGTTGGGCTTTGCATCTGTGCCGACGTTTCACCCGTCGAGCCGATAGCCAGGAGGAATAACAAGAAATGTTGATCACCGGGATCAAAAGTCGACCGGTCTACGACCGGTTGCAACCTCTGCCAGGAGGTCTGCGGCACATCATTGCCGGGCAAGGCAGTGGCGGGTGCGCCATGTTGCGTTTACTCGACGAGTTGGCCGGGCAGGAGCGGCCCGTGACCTTGCTGTACTCCCAGGAGTCGTTTTCCGGCCAGGATTTCCTTGCCCAACTACAGCAGCGTCCAGGCCACGATTTGCGCGTGTATGCCAGCAACCAGGCCTTGATCGACGCCCTGGATGACCTGCTCGGCAACGCCAGAATGGGCACCCGCCTCTATCTCGCCGGCTCTGAAAGCTTCCTGGGCAGCGCCATGCAGGTGGCCACCCGTTACGACCTCAATCGCGACGAAGTGCTTCGCGAACACTCCGGCACCCTGGTGCGTCGGGTCTGGTGTGTGCATTGCGACACCTACACCGAGAACGTCACCCAACGCGTCTACCAGTGCCCCGGATGCAGCCTCACGCTGGTGGTGCGCGACCACTATTCCCGACGCCTGGCGGCTTTCCAGGCGGTCAAGGCCGATGCCGAAGTACCGGGCGAACTGCCCCCAGCCGAGGAGCTCGATACATGAGCCAGAACAATGGGACATTGAACCTGCGCGTCGCTCGCATTGAAGAGGTGACGCCGCAAATCAGGCGCTTCACCCTGGTTTCGCCGACCGGCGAGCACCTGCCGGCGTTTTCCGGTGGCAGCCACGTGGTGGTACTCATCGCCAACCCGAACAATACGCTGCGCAACCCCTACTCGCTGCTGAGTTCGCCCTATGACACCAGCAGCTACCAGATCGCCGTGCGCCGGGTAGAAAGCGGCCGCGGTGGTTCGATCGCGCTGCACGACAATGTCCGTGAAGGCGACCTGATCGAGGTCACGCCACCGGTCAATCTGTTTCCACTGATCAAGCAGGCGCGCCTGCACCTGTTCATTGCCGGCGGTGTCGGCATCACCCCGGTGATCTCCCAACTCGAAGAGTTGCGCCTGAGCAAGGTGCCCTTCGAACTGCATTACGCGGTTCGCGGCGATGAACACGCACAGTTGGGCAAAGAGTTGCAGGACACCTACGGCAAGCAGGTCCACCTGTATCGCAAAGGCATCGAAGCGCGCATGGACATCGGGCAGATTCTCGCCAATCGCCCGCTCGGCAGTCACGTCTATGCCTGCGGTCCGGACAGCATGATCGACGCCACCCTGGCCTGTGCCCGCGAGCTGGGCTGGACCGACAGTCACGTGCACTTCGAGCGCTTCCTCGAGCAAAGCAGCGGCGGCGAAGCCTTCAGCTTCACCCTGGGTCGCAGTGGCGCAACCATCGAGGTCTCGCCGGACCAGACCATGCTCGAAGCGGTCGAGGCCGCGGGCTACAGCATGCCTTACCTGTGTCGTGGCGGCGCCTGTGGCCATTGCGAAACCGAGGTCCTGGAGCTCGACGGCGAATTGCTGCACAGCGATGACTGGCTGTCGGACGACGACAAAGCCGCCCGCAAGAAAATCATGCCCTGCGTATCCCGCGCCAAATGCAATCGCCTGGTCATCGACCTCTGATCGACGGAAGACATAACAATGACTATCGAATTCAACCGCGACGAAACCTACCGCGACGACTACACCTTCGCCAACAGCCCGGAAACCATCGCCCGCGCGCCCTTCCCGTTCCCCGATGACGACTACATGTATTCGATGAACCTCGAGCCCCATGTCTCGGTCGGCGACGGCGCCTTCCGCGCAGCGTTCGATATCGACGAGCACTACATCAGCGAATGCCGGGACCGCGCCATCACCCTGGAGAAGGACCCGGGCATGCACTACGTCTCGGCGCCGCACATGATGGAGGCGCAGTGGGACTTGCTGGAACTGATCATGGAGTCCTACGCCCGCGACTACCCGCAGTACTTCACCCTGTCCCGTGAAGGCCGCCAATGGCACTGGACCAACCGCCTGCTGGACATCGACGATCACTTCACCTTCGGCGACCCGGCGACCCTGCCGTATGAGCCGATGGAATACGTGACCCGCCAGGCCCAGGGCGACTGGGTACTGCAGGAAGAACGCGACGGTACGCTGTATTGGGGCGCCGGGATCGCCACCCAGCGCGCTGACTATTCGCTGCGCTTCAACCTGGGCATGAGCTGGGAGGAATTCCACGGTCCGGTGCCGCTGGTGAAGGAAATCGGCATGCTCGACCGCGCCCTGAAATTCCTCCTGCGCCTGCGCACCGGCCACCCGGTGCGTCGTCTGAACTGGTCGCTGACGGTCAACCCGCGCCTTGAAGTCTCGGCCGAAAGCCTGCCCGAATGGGCACCGGACCGGACCATCGTGACGGCCGAAAACGCTGGCAAGCTGGTGTACCTGCGCATCGAGTTGCAACCGCTGCACCGCTTGCCGCGCAGCAACGCGATTGTCTTTCCGATCCGCACCTACCTGCTCAGCCTCGAAGACATCGCCACCAACCCGGCATGGGCGCGGCGCATGCATCGGGTGCTGCGTGATTTGAATCAGCAATTGGTCGATTACAAGGGTTTCAGCCGCTATCGCGATGCTGCCGTGGAGTGGCTGTCGCAGTACGACGATGGGCGCGACAGCGAGACAAAAAAGCAGGCGTAGGAATGTAAACACCGTCCCCCTGTGGGAGCGGGCTTGCTCGCGAATGCGGTTCCACATTCAACATTTATGTCGACTGATACACCGCTTTCGCGAGCAAGCCCGCTCCCACATTGGCTCAGCGGCAACCTGATAACAACAAGCTCCACAGGAGCAACGGCGGGGCCAACCCGCCAGCACTAATCCACTGCCATTGATAATGAGGAAATAACATGAGTGGCTCATCCAACACGCGTGCAAGCAGCGCCGATCAGGACGCGGAACAACTGCGCGCCCTCGGCTACAGCTCGGATTTCAATCGCAGCATGAGCCTGTGGGAGAACTTTTCCCTGGGCTTTACCTACCTGTCACCCGTCGTCGGGGTCTACACCCTGTTCGGCTTGTGCCTGGCCGCCGGTGGCCCGCCGATGTTCTGGTCCTACCTGCTGATCGGTGCCGGGCAAATGCTGGTCTGCCTGATCTTTGGCGAGGTGGTATCGCAGTTCCCGATTTCCGGCGGTGTCTACCCTTGGGCGCGTCGCCTGGTGGGCAAGCGCTGGGCGTGGATGGTCGGCTGGGTCTATGCCTGGGCGTTATGCGCAACCATCGCAGGGGTTGCGGTGGGTGCCGGTCCGTACCTGGCGATCATGCTCGGCTTCAATCCCGGCCCGGATGCCAACATCGTCATCGCCCTGGCAATCATCCTGTTGTCCACCGCGCTGAACCTGGTGGGCACCAAATTGCTGGCGCGGGTGGCGATGTTCGGCTTTCTCTGCGAACTGGTCGGCGCGATCCTGGTCGGCGGCTACCTGCTGATCTTCGAGCGTCATCAACCGATCAGCGTGCTGTTCGACACCTTCAACCTTGAGGTGAACGGCTCATACCTGCCGGCCTTCCTCGCAGCCTCCCTGGCTGGCCTGTTCCAGTACTACGGCTTCGAAGCCTGCGGCGATGTCGCGGAAGAAACCCCGAACCCGGGCAAGCGCATTCCCAAGGCCATGCGCATGACCATCTACATCGGCGGTGCGGCCGCGATGTTCGCGTGCCTGGCGTTGATCCTGTCGGTGCCGGACATGGCCAAAGTGCTGGCCGGCGAAGACACCGACCCGGTCGCCACGATCCTGGCCAATGCCTTCGGCCCGATCGGTTCGCGCCTGGTGATGGCAGTGGTGATGGTGTCGTTCATCTCCTGCGTACTGAGCTTGCAAGCGGCCGCCAGCCGCCTGTTGTTCGCCTATGCCCGGGACGAGATGATCGTCGGCAGTTCGCTGTTCAAGCGCCTGTCGGCCAACCATGTGCCGTCGTTCGCGCTGCTGGTCAGCGGCCTGGTGCCGGCAGCGATCGTCTGCCTGGGGATGTTCATGGCCGATGCGGTGGCCACCATTGTCGGTTTCGCGGCGATCGGCATCTACGTCGCCTTCCAGTTGATCGTGGTTGCCGCGTTGATCGCCCGCGCCAAGGGCTGGCGCCCCAGCGGCCAGTTTACCCTCGGGGCCTGGGGCCTGTGGGTGAACCTCGGCGCACTGGTCTATGGCGTGTGCGCCATCGTCAATATGGTCTGGCCGCGCTCGCCGGATGCCGCCTGGTACATCAACTATTCGATGATCCTGACCACGCTGGTGGTGATGGGTGCGGGCCTGGTCTACATGCTGCTGGGCAAGCCCTACGACAAGGGCACGGCGCCGGCGGGGGATGCGTGGAAGTTTTCCAAGCCGCTGGCCAAACCTTCTGATCTCACCGGTGCTTCGGTAAACAGATCAGCGATCTGACAACAATCCCCCTTTGTAGGAGCCGGCTTGCTGGCGATGGCGGCGTAACGGCCACCATCGCATCGCCAGCAAGCCGGGCTCCTACAGGGGACCGGTTTCCAGTTCCAAAGAGGATAAGAACATGCAAACCCAACTCCTGATCAACGGCCAACTGCTCACCGGCGAGGGCCCCGCCCAACCGGTGTTCAACCCGGCGCTGGGTCGCGTGCTGGTGGAAATCA
>NZ_JASCAE010000011.1:0-6062 GCF_029967975.1 Pseudomonas sp. V98_8 | reverse complement strand
ATCACCGTCGTGCACGGCTCACGTCATACGTCGACAGCGGAACGCAGAGCGTCCCCGGCGGCATTCCTTTGCTGCGCGTGGGAACGATCAAAAAAAAGGGTCGTCGCAACCCGACGTTGCAGCGACCCGAGGGTGATACTTTAAGAGTCGCCCGCCGCAAAGGGCGTTAAATAATCAGTGCGCCCCAGCAGCCTTGTTCAAATCGCTCTCAGCCCATTCGGTATAAACACAGGCATCGGCAGTCGCCCAGCGCACACGCACCGGATCCCCCGCCTTCATGGGCATGCCCGCGGCGGATAGTGCCTTGACGGTCATCGACGTACCGCCCGACGTCACCACGCTGCACGTCTGGCTTTCCCCCAGGAAAAGCACTTCCACCACCTTGGCCGTCACTTCATTCCAACCGGCGGCCAACGGCTCCTGAGCGGCTTGCTCGAAACTCAAGGCCAGTGCCTTTTCCGGTCGCACCATCAACAGTACATCCTGGTCGGTTTGCAGGCCGGCTGTCAGGCGGATCGACAGCGACTGCCCCTCAAACGTTGCCACGGCGTTGCCCTGAGCCTTGAGCTTGAGGAAGTTCGAGTTACCGAGGAACGAGGCGACAAAGGCGTTCGGCGGATTCTGGTACAGGTCGTAACCGCTGCCCAGGCCGACGATCTTGCCGTGGCTGAAGATGGCGATGCGTTGGGACAGGCGCATGGCTTCTTCCTGGTCGTGGGTCACGTAGACGATGGTGATGCCCAGGCGCCGATGCAGCTGGCGCAGTTCGTCCTGCAAATCTTCACGCAGTTTCTTGTCCAGTGCGCCCAGCGGTTCATCCATCAGCAGGATGCGTGGCTCGTAGACCAGCGCCCGGGCGATGGCGACCCGTTGCTGCTGGCCGCCGGAGAGTTGCGAAGGGCGGCGATGGGCGAATTGCTCAAGCTGCACCAGCTTGAGCATCGCATCGACCCGGCGATCACGCTCGGCCGGGGCCAGTTTGCGGATGGCCAGCGGGAAGGCGATGTTGTCGCGCACTGACAGGTGCGGGAACAGCGAGTAGCGCTGGAACACCATGCCGATGTCACGTTTGTGCGGCGGCACATTGACCAGCGACTGGCCGTTGACCAGGATCTCGCCGCTGCTCGGGGTTTCGAAACCGGCGAGCATCGACAGCGTCGTGCTTTTTCCCGAGCCGCTGGAGCCGAGGAAGGTCAGGAATTCACCGTCCTTGATGTCCAGCGAGATGTCGTCCACGGCAGCAAAGTCGCCGTAGTATTTATTCAAGTTGCGCAGGCTCACCAGGGGCTTGTCATTTTGCTGCGCGGTATCTTTGATCACTGCACTCATGTCGTACTCCTGCGCTTAGGCGCTGATTTCATTGCGCCGGCGCAGTGCGGCGGCGATCACCATGACCAATACCGAGAGGCCGATCAGCAGCGTCGAGGCGACGGCGATCACGGGCGTCAGGTCCTGGCGCAGGGTGGTCCACATTTTCACGGGAAGGGTTTGCAGGGTCGGGCTTGCCATCATCACGCTCAGCACCACTTCATCCCACGAGACAAGGAAGGCGAAGAGGGCGCCGGCCACCATGCCCGGGCGAATCGCCGGGAAGGTCACCTTGAACACCGCTTGCAGGCGCGAGGCGCCGCAAATCACTGCGGCATCCTCGATCGATTGGTCGAACAGCTTCAGCGAGTTGATGATCGAGATGATGGTGAACGGCAAAGCGACGATGACGTGGCTGACCACGAACGCGAACATGGTTCCGGTGTAGCCCAGTTTCAGGAACAGCGCGTACACCGCCACGGCAATGATCACCAGCGGCACGATCATCGGCAGGGTGAACAGGCCGTAGAGCATTTCCCGGCCCGGAAAGCGCCCGCGCACCAGGGCGAAAGCGGTCGGCAGGCCCAGGGCCACGGCAAAGAACGTGGTCAGTACCGCGACCTTGAGGCTGGCCATGGCCGCGTTCATCCAGTCGGCATTGGAGAAGAACTGGCCGTACCATTTCAGCGTCCAGCCCGGTGGTGGGAACACCAGCCACTGGGATGAGCCGAACGACAGCAGGACGATGAACACGATCGGTAGCAACAGGAACAGCCCGATCAGCCCGGTGGTGGCGTACAGGCCAAAGCGCATCCGGCGGCTCATGGCATTGGGGGTCAGGAGCATGACGGCTTACCTCGCGTTGCTGGCGCCAACCGGGGATTCCGGCTGAAGCTTCAGGTAGAAGTAGAACAGCACCAGCGTGATGACGATCAGCAACGCGGCACCGGCGCTGGCCAGGCCCCAGTTGAGGAACGACTGCACCTGCTGGATGATGAACTCGGGCAGCATCATGTTCTGCGCACCGCCCAGCAGGGCCGGGGTAACGTAGTAACCGAGCGACATCACGAACACCATCAAGCCACCGGAGAACAGCCCCGGCCGGCACAGCGGCAGGAACACCCGGAAGAAGTTGGTCCACGGACTGGCCCCGCAGATCGAACCGGCCTGCAGGATCATCGGGTCGATGGCCTGCATGGTCGCCTGCAGCGGCAGCACGATGAACGGGATCATGATGTAGCTCATGCCGATCACCACGCCGGTGAGGTTATGCACCATCTCCAGCGGCTGATCGATGATGCCCATGGCCATCAACGCCTTGTTGATCACCCCGGAGGCTTGCAGCAACACCAGCCAGGAATAGGTGCGGGCGAGCAGGCTGGTCCACATCGACAACAGCACGATGTTCAGGATCCAGCGACCCCAGCCACGGGGCACCAACGTGATCGCCCAGGCCAGCGGGAATCCCAGTAGCAGGCTGAACAGCGTCACCAGTCCGGCCACCGAGAAGGTGTTGAGCAAGACACGGGCATACGCCGAGTTGGCGAACAGCTGCTCGTAGTTGCCCAGTCCCGGAGTCGGTTCCAGCACGCCGCGCAGCAGCAAGCCGATCAATGGGCCCAGGAAGAACAGTCCCAGGAACAGCAGGGCGGGGATCAGGTTGCTCGATCCGCGCCAGCGTTGCGCCAGGGTCGGGGTTTGCGTCATCGCAGCCGCCTTGCCGGCAGCGCCCGAGGCGCTCCCGACTGGCGTGGATGGACGGGACGCGGTTACCGTCATTTTCATTTGACCAGCCATTCGTTCCACCGTGTCGCGATAGCAGGACCGTTCTTGGCCCAGTACGCGAAATCAAGAGTGATTTGATCCTTGGCGTAGGCAGTCGGCAGGTTGGGCGCCAGGGTCGAGTCCAGGCGCGCCACGCTGTCGACGTTGACCGGGGCGTAGGCGGTCAGGTTGGAGAAGTCGGCCTGGCCTTTGGCGCTGCTGGCATTGGCCAGGAACTTCATCGCCGCGTCCTTGTTCTTCGAACCCTTTGGAATGACCAGGATGTCGGCCATGACCAGGTTCTGTTTCCAGCTCACGCCAACCGGCGCACCGTCTTCTTGCAGGGCATGAATGCGGCCGTTCCAGAACTGGCCCATGCTCGCTTCACCGGAGGCTAACAGCTGTTGCGACTGAGCGCCGCCGCCCCACCAGACGATGTCTTTCTTGATGGTGTCGAGTTTCTTGAAGGCGCGGTCCAGGTCCAGTGGGTAGAGCTTGTCGGCGGCGACGCCATCGGCCAGCAGCGCCAGTTCCAGCACGCCGGGACTTGGCCATTTATACAGGGCGCGTTTGCCGGGGTAGGTCTTGGTGTCGAACAGCGCGGACCAGTCCTGGGGCTTGTTGGCACCCAACTTGCCTTCGTTGTAGCCGAGGACGAAGGAGAAGAAGAACGAGCCGACGCCGTGATCGGAGACGAATCGCGGGTCGATCTTGTCGCGATCGATGACGTTGAAATCGAGGGGTTCGAGCAGGCCTTCGGAGGCTGCGCGCAAGGCGAAGTCAGCTTCGACGTCGACCACGTCCCACTGCACGTTGCCGCTTTCGACCATCGCCTTGAGCTTGCCGTAGTCGGTGGGGCCATCCTGGACCACGGTGATGCCGCTGGCCTTGCTGAACGGATCGGCCCACGCCTGCTTCTGTGCATCCTGGGTGCTACCGCCCCAGCTGACGAAGTTGACGCTTTCAGCAGCCGTTGCCACATGACTGACCGTGGCCAACAAGCCTGCGAACAGTATTGCGGATGCACGTTTGTTCAACACCATTTTCACGCCCTCATTTGTTGTGTTTTTGAGCGGGCTTGGTAATGCCCGCCTATCGGGAGCAGTAGGTCCATCTGGCCTTGAAAGGCGACCGTGCCAAGGGCTGTTGTGAGTGCTTTCCCTCGCGGGGGCGCTTGGCTAAATAGTCCGGTCTATGGAATATCATATTATGGTATTCCAAACTTTGTGCAAGCACTTTGCCTTACCGGCTATCAGCCAAAAATGCTTTTTTTGAGCTGCGGGGCGTACCCGGTACCGCGCAAACATCGCAATCCTTGTGGGAGCGAGCCTGCTCGCGAAAAGGGCCTGTCAGTCGAGACACATGTCGCCGGGTACATTGCCTTCGCGAGCAGGCTCGCTCCCACAGGGGACTACACAAATCCGAGGATCATTGGGTGAACGGGATGCTCTCCACCACTTCCAGGTCATACCCGGTCAAACCTGCGTACTTCAAAGGCGGCCCCAGATGCCGCAGCTTGCCCACGCCAAGGTTCTGCAGGATCTGTGCCCCGGTGCCGACTTCCGAATAGATCCGCGACTGCGAACGGTTGAACTGCCGCGGCGCCTGGGTCAATTGCGGCACCCGCTCCAGCAACGCTTGCGACGATTCGTGGTTGGCCAGGACCACCACCACGCCGCGACCTTCCTCAGCCACTCGCTGCAAAGCCGCCCACAACGTCCAGTTCGAAGGGCCGCTGTATTCGGCGCCGACCAGATCGCGCAACGGGTCGATGACGTGCACGCGCACCAGCGTCGCTTCATCGCGACGCAGATCACCCATGACCATTGCCATGTGGACACCGCCTTCGATGCGATCCTCAAAGGTGATCAGACGAAAGGTGCCATGTACCGTCGGTAGCTCGCGCTCGCCAATGCGCACCACCGTGTGTTCGGTACTTAAACGATAGTGGATCAGGTCGGCGATGGTGCCGATCTTGATCCCGTGTTTGCGCGCGAACACTTCCAGGTCCGGGCGGCGGGCCATGGTGCCGTCATCGTTCATCACTTCGACGATCACCGAGGCGGGGGTAAAACCGGCCAGGCGCGCCAGGTCGCAACCGGCTTCGGTATGGCCGGCGCGGGTCAATACGCCACCTTCCCGGGCACGCAGGGGGAAGATGTGGCCGGGCTGCACGATATCGGCGGCACTCGCGCCATGGGCAACGGCAGCGGCCACGGTACGCGCGCGGTCGGCGGCGGAGATGCCGGTGGTTACGCCAACAGCCGCTTCGATCGATACGGTGAACGCGGTGCTGAACACGCTGCCATTGCTGGGCACCATCTGCTCGAGGCCCAAGCGCTGGCAATGCTCGTCGGTCAAGGTCAGGCAGATCAGGCCGCGCGCTTCGCGGGCCATGAAGCTGATGGCTTCGGCGCTGCAGCGGTCGGCGGCCAACAGCAGGTCGCCCTCGTTTTCCCGGTCCTCGTCGTCCACCAGGAGCACCATCTTGCCTTGGCGGTAGTCTTCGATGATTTCTTCGATGCTGTTGAAGGCCATGTGGGGAGTCTCGATGTTTGATGGAGATATATTGTGGTATACCATAATACAAAACAAGCAGAGAGGTCACTATGAAGGCGTACTGGATTGCTCACGTGGATATCACCGACCCCGATCAATACAGCCAATACACCCAGCGGGCACCCCAGGCGTTTGCCCAATACGGTGGTCGGATATTGGCGCGTGGCGGGCGCAGCGAAGCGATGGAAGGTCGGTCGACGCCGCAGCGCAGCGTGGTGATCGAATTTGATTCCTACGAGCAGGCGCTGGCCTGTTATCGATCCGATCAGTATCAGGAGGCGAAAGGGCACCGCGAGGGCGTGGCGAAGGCAGAGGTGATCATTGTCGAAGGAATCGCCCCGGCATAACCCTGTAGGAGCTGCCGCAGGCTGCGATCTTTTGATCTTGATCTTCGGGGAGCCTTCAGGGCGCCAAAGATCAAAAGATCGCAG
>NZ_JASCAE010000010.1:0-7590 GCF_029967975.1 Pseudomonas sp. V98_8 | reverse complement strand
CCTGCGGGGGCAGGAGCACGTCAAGCTCAGCACGGAATATGGCGGCAAGAGTCAGTTGAACTTGGGGCATCTGGTGGATGCTCAGAAGCAGAAGCGAGGGGAAGGGTTTGAGCTGAGGAGCGATGGCCATGGCGCCCTTCGTGGGGGCAAGGGCTTGTTCATCAGTGCCGAGGAGCAACCCAAGGCCCAAGGCAATCAACTCGACATGGACGCGGCCATCGCCCAACTGGAAAGCGCGTTGTCGCTGGCCCGTTCACTGGCCGAGGCGGCGCGCAGCGCTCAGGCCACGCCCGGCGATACCGACAGCCAGCAACGCTTGACCGAGGCCCTCAATGGCCTGGCGCAACCGGGCGTGCTGCTGCATGCCCCGGCGGGCATCGGCCTGGTCAGTCCCGAGGCAGTCTGCGTGTCTTCGGGCGCTGAAAGCGTGGCGATCGTCGCTGCGCACAACACCGATATCAGCGCCGGGGAGAACATCACCGCCACCGCCGGCGGCGGGGTCAGCCTGTTGGCCCAGCGCGCGGCCCTGCAACTCAAGGCCGCCCATGGCAAGGTCGAGCTGCATGCCCTCGACAGCGAACTGCATGCCCTGGCCATGACCGACATCAGGATTGAAAGCCTGACCGGTCGCCTGCACCTCAGCGCACCGAAGGAGGTGTTGATCGAATGCGGCGGCGCCTACATCCGCATGAAAGACGGCGAGATCGAGCTGGGTGCCCCCGGCAACATCTACCTCAAAAGTGCGCATGTGCAAAAACTCGGCGCCACTAGCGTTGATACGCCGATCACGCCGCTCCGGCCGGGTTACACCGGTCGCTACACGCTGAAGGATGAGGCGCAGACACCCCAGCCATTCATCAACTACCAGATCACCACGCGGCAAGGGGCGGTGTTCACCGGAGTGACCGATCGGCAGGGGCAAACCAGGAATGTTCATAGCCTGTTGCCGGGAGGGTTGAAGATTGAGTTTCCGGACAAGACACCAGCGTCTGGTCCAGGACATTGGGTAACTGTTGATCATGATTATCACGGTCTGAAAAACACCGCGCTCATGGTGCTCAATCGCCTGACGTCAATGGGTGAAGAAGGAAGAGTCTTCGGGTCGGAGGGAAAGGATTACGAAAACACTAAGCGCGACAAAATTCAGGAATGGAAACCTTTACCTGACGACAGTGAAGACTTTTTGAAATCAGAGTCTGCTGTTCATGTCTACGGGATTAAAAGAACAATCACTCAAGCGTTTGTGGAGGGCGAGGATGCCTGGGCGACGGGTGGACGTTCCTGGTATTGGCAGCCTGCTACCGGTGATGATGTTTATGAAAAGAAGGTTGACGGCAAATGACTGGGAATAAGGTGTATTTGTTTTGGGGTGGAATGGATCTGATTTACATCGGTCGCTTCTGTTATCTGAATGTCTCCCAAGGAAAAGTTCCGCTTTATAGCGATGTTCAATCTTTTGTCAGGTTGAGTTCTGAGCAGGATAGTATTTCGTTTTTGATATTTTCAATGTCGTTGGTTTTGAATGTTTCAATAATTGTTTCAATGTTTTTGTTTTTGCGACGCTCGCGTTTCGCATCCTGTCTAGCCTATGCGCAGGCACCTCTCAGGCTGGTGTTTGGCGTGCCGTCCCTGTCGATTTTAGTCTGGGCTTCGACAACTGCGGGAGTTACGTCCTCAGCTTTGTTGATGGGTTTGTTGCTGTTTTCAGAAGTCCTGAAGGTCGTTTCGATAGGATTCTGGCGTACAAATCATCAAATAATATAACAACTAAAGGACTGATAATGGACGACTCCCTGCACTATACGGACACACTGGGCTCGAACAAGGACGTCATTCGCAGCAAAATCAATGCGCAAATGAACTGGATCGAATTCCAGTTACTCGATGAACAGGGCGAACCTTTGGCCAACCTGCCTTGGCGGGCACTGAATGAGGCCACATGTACCGCCTTTGTGCCTGAGTATGGCGGTCAGAGCGATGCTCAGGGCGTGATCCGTATCCAGGACCTTCACCCGTTGCCTCTCACCTTGATGATGGCCGCTGATCCTCTGGCCAAATTGCTGCAAGGTCGACGCTTGCGCGCCGAGCGCCCCGAACCGCCACGTCCTGGCGTGGTTGATCGCACACCGCTGTATGGTCCGCAGCGTTCGGGCTTCTCACCGATCGAGCAGCAGGCGATCGCGGCCGGTCATGGTTATCACTACCTTCGAGTCGGCCAGATCTGCGATCAACAGCCGACCTTCGACCCACCCTTGGCCGATCCCGCTGAGCTGCCGGTCTATCACTTTCCGGATCGGACCTTCGGCGGTTTTACCCTCGACGCCGAGCAGTTGAATCGTCGTTATGTGCTGGAAGTCTGCCCTTTGCGCGCGTGGTCGCTGGTGTTGCATCACCAGGCGCAGTACAGCCTGGCCAATGCTTATAACCTGGGGGTGATGAGTATTTTGGCGTACAGCAGTCGGCCCGAGAAAGAGTTGGGTTCGGCCAAGCAATTGTTCGAACAACAATGCCTGGACCTGTCGCGCACACCGCGGGTATGGGACAACGGCAAGGAGTGGCCCTGTCTGGTCACCGATGTGCCTTTCAAAGAGCGCTACATCATCGCCAAAACCTTGGATACTGCTCAGGCCGAACTGCCTCAAGGCAATACGCAGTTTTTCTATGCAATCAATGCTTCCCAAGTGCTCGTGGGGTGGCGGGGCACCGATGGGCTCACCGATCTTGGCACAGATGCGACTTTTCGTCCGGTAAAACCCGAGCTGCAGGCTCAGTGCGAGTCCAAGGTTCCCTGCGCCGGTCTGGCGCCAGAGGGCAGTGTGCATTTGGGCTTTCGCGATGCGTTCGAATTGGGCGGGAGGATTTATGCCGAAGACTTGGGCAAGAGGATCCCTGATGCGGCTTTAGAAAAAGAATTGTTCATCTGCGGTCACAGCCTCGGAGGGGCCCTCGGTCTGGTCCATGCGGCATCGCTGAAAGCACACAATCCTTTGCTGTACACCTACGGCATGCCACGCACGTTTTCCCTTAAGGCAGTAAAGGGCCTGAGCGAAATCGTGCATTTCCGTCACGTCAATGAGATTGATCCGATCCCCAGCGTTCCGCCCGAAGCCGCGTTGGACAATTACCTGTACGACCTCTACGGTCCACTGGGCACCACCCTGGGGTTTTCCTGGTCAATGCTGCAATTGACTGCCAGCCAGTTGTTCCGTCATGGCGATCCCTTTTGTCATCACGGCGAAATCGCCATGTTCTTCAAAGCCGAGCAACACATGGAACTGCGGGGCTCACAGTACCCCGCTTATCGCAACAAGGAAGGGCTGGGTGCGCCTTACCACACTACCGTCACCCGACGCCTACTTGAAAAGGCCAAGCTGTACCTGGTCCCCAGCCTCAGCCCGGAGGACGACAAGCAGGCCGAGCAAGCGCAGCAGCGGTTGACCACCTCGCTGACCGCCGAGAGCCGGGTCAGGTATTTCCCGCCTCACAGCAACCCAATAACCGGACGGGCCGTGGGTCTAGGCGATCACTTCATGTCGGAGTACCAGCCTTATATCCACAATCAGCTGCTGGAGTCCCTGGACCCTGAGCGCGATCCGTTGCTGGCGCGGCAGGTACAGCGACAAAAATTCGCCCAGCAGATGCGCGAACACTCCGAGCGAACTCCCGCGGATGAACTGGTGCGCAATCGCGTGTTTCTGGATTTGCAGAGTCGGCTCGGCCAAGCCTTGAACGTTACTCGGAAATCAGAAGGTGGTATAGAGGCGCTCCAACGTTTCGATGTCGCAGCCAGCCTTCTGCCCCGTTATGAGAAAACCTACAGTTGAGCCCGTCAGCAACTTCAAGGATACGACCATGATCAAGAAGATGCCCGTCGCGTTACTCATCCTGTTCGTCAGCCTCAGTGGTTGCGCCAAGGACTACAGCCTGGCACCGCCTCCTGACAGCGAACAGATGACTATTACCGTGAAAGTGCCGAAGGAGCTAGTAGCGAGACCGATGCTGGTGATGTATCGCTCCGCGACTTGTAAGCGCATCACCCACGGTGCCAGTGGAGAGCGCATCGAGTTGGAGGGGTATCACGGCATTGAGGTGCAACTGCAACGTCAGGGGCAAAGTGATCTTCACAGTACCAAGTTACCAATGGATGGTGGCGGTGCTTGTCGATGGCATTTGGCCAATGTCACCTTTGGCGTCGCTTACGACTTTCCGAATCCCTTTGGCGAGAATGTCACTCATGGCTCGGGGGGTGGGGTGATCGCGATATTCGATCACAACAACTCGCCTCGGGGGGGAGCGGACTTTGAAGTTGAAGGGGATTTGACGATAAAAAAAGATTACTACCCTTGGTTGAGCGAAGCCTTTCTTGGCGGTTACAGAAAGCAGATCAGCCTGACAAGTGAGGGCGATATTTATTTGATGTACCAAGCATTACAGGCTCGCCAAGTGTATTTCGAGCCCGTCCTGCATTCAAACTTTTTGGTCACTTCGGTGCAACCGAAGGTGAAGAAAAAGGGTAATCACACCGCCTTCACTTATCCCGACGCAAGCGTCGTGGCTGATGGCAGTTTTGAACCTAGTTTCCGAAAACTGCAGGCCATCCGCCTGGCGGCGGAGAGCAAAAAATGAAAGTTAGGTTTCCCTGAATTTAGATCATGCTTTGCTTCAGTCTGACAGAACTTAAGTCCGGCAGCTTTTCAAAAAAACGCCCGCATTGATGTCATTGTGTTGGGTGTTTATTCAGTATTTCGAGGTGTGCAAGATTAATGCTGGAGTTGATTTAAATTAGATTTTTTATTTGTCGTAAATGCTTGTGAGTTGGCTTTTCGTCGACTGTTTTGTTTGGTGGATAAATTTATTAAGTAATTTGGCTGTTCATTTATCAGTCCATAATCTATGGCCGTTTTTTGGAGTAATGAATATGTACCAAGGATTTGTGCTGTTGGGTGACAAAACCACACACGATGGAGAGGTCATATCGGCTTCCTCCACAACATTCGTTCACGGTAAACCCGTGGCTTTGGTGGGTGATGAGGTCAGCTGTCCGCGGCATGGGGAGAACCCGATTGTCGAAGGCTGTCCCGACTGGTCTGAAAATGGCCGGGCGTTGGTGGTCGATGGCTGCCGCAGTGAGTGCGGTTGCCGGTTGATTTCCAGCGCTCCTGATTGCGTGGTGGGGTGAGCCATGGGTTGGGATCGTCAGCCACCTGAAGAGGTGATAACGCCCGTGCCTCCGGTACCGGTGCGGTGGGTTGCGGCGGCCGGTATGGCAATTCTGGCCTGTGTGCTGCTGTTCCTGCTGTATGCCTCCGAGCGGTTACCACAGTTGCAGGCATTGAATGTGTGGGCAGTGTCCGGTTCGCCGTTGCTGATCTGGCTGTTGGCATTCGCCGCACGCGCCCATGTGTATGGACGTGCCCTGAGCCAGCAGCAGTTTCTGGAGGAGGAAGCGCAAGCGGCACAGCAGGCCTGGAGTTCGTGGGCGCAGCGTTATTTGGTGGTACATGGCAGTTGTGTGCTGCTGCCGGATCAGGTGACGGCCACGATGCTGGTTCAAGGCTCACCCAGTGTACCGCCGCGTACAGGGTTGGCCAGGCGCATCGCGTATTTGCCAGCGCCGGGCGGGGATCGCTTGCAGGCTGGGTTGCAGCAACTGTTTGAGGCGTTGCAGCCGACCTTGCTGGCCCTGCCGCGGGAGCAGGAACTGCGGGTCACCCTGTTGAATGATGGCGAGCCCGGGCAACACGAAGCATTACGCAATGCCTGGCAGCACAATTGGTCTGCGTCGATGGATCGAGCGCAGCCATCGGTGGTCACCTTGACCGGTGAATTGTCGTACCAGTGGATCGACCAAAAGCTTAAAACAGCCAGCCCGGCCTTCGAATTGATCCTGGTACTGCAGCTATGCGGCGACGCGGTGTATTCCGACGGGCTCGCGGCATTGCTGTTGTCTCCCAATGGCTTGACGGGCACAGCGGAACTGCCGGTGGTAGGAGGTTTGTTGCGTCCGATGTCGCTGAATGTCAGTGAACTGCAGAACGAGGTGGCGATGTTTCTTCAAACCCAGACAAGTGCCCGTCAGGCCGCAGGCCTGTTGGCGGACAGCATTGCCTGTCAGCCATTGGCCGGCAAGATCATTGCTGCCGGCAGCGCTCACGGCGCTTCGCCGAGTTTAGCGCAGCAATGGATTCAGGAGCCGCTGTGCGGGCTGGCAGGCCCCTTTAGCAGTTGGTTGATTGCGGCGCTTGGCGTGGAAATGGTTCGTCATCAGCGTCGGCCTCTCCTTGTACTGTCTCAGGGCGATTCGCAGCATTGGATCGGCACCGTCACCATGGGAGCGTTGGCATGACAACCGGGAAGAATGTTTGGCGCCGAGGGGGTGCGTTGGTGTGGGTCAGCACGCTGATGGTGGTATTGGCATGGACGATCTGGAGTTATGGAGATCGGCTGGGACTAGTGGAAAACCACCACAAGGTGTTCACTTTTTTACTGACCGTTGCCATCGCGATATTGACTAATGCGGCACCCCGTTTATTGATCCATTTCAGACGCCTCAGTTACCGTCAGCAAGGGCTGGCGGATAAGCTTTACCCCGATACGGACGCGAGTCTGGTACCACCTCGCAAGCCAGTTATACGGTTCTCTGAGCTACGCGACTATCTTTACAACGCCTACGGTCCGTTCTGGCGCTTCAAAGTCCGCCTGCTCCTGGTCGTCGGCGAACCCGAGCAGATCGAAGCCATCGCCCCCGGCCTGACTACCCGGTACTTCCTGCATGGGCAGGACACCGTGCTGCTCTTCGGCGGCAGCGTGCAGGCGCCAACCCTGTTCAGCCAATGGCAGGGTTTGAGTCGCTGGCGTGCCCTCGATGGTGTGGTCTGGGCGTTGAACAAGCCACAATCCACCGACGCCGCAACACTGGGCGACAGTGTGCGGCGCCTGCGCGAGCTGGCCCGGACTCAGCATTGGCAGTTGCCGCTGTACCTGTGGCAGGTCTGCGACACTGGGTGGAAACAGCACACGCGGCAGACGCAGCCGGTGGGTTGCGCATTGCCCGCCGGTATCACTGTCGTCGAACTGGAGAGCCGCCTGCAGCAATTGCTCGAACCCTTGCGCCAGGAGGGTCTGGAACAGATACGCGGGCAGATGCAGCATGACTTTTTGCTGCGCCTGTCCCGCGATCTGCAGGTCGAGGGCATTCCCCGCTGGCGTCAGGCGCTGGCGCCGTTGCTTGGCGAGTTTGCCCAAGGCGTGCCGCTGCGCGGGTTGTGGTTCAGCCTGCCGTTACCGGCGGTGGAGGCGGATCCCCATGACCGCAGTCACTTCTGGTCGATATCACCGGTCTGGCACGGCGTGCTCGGCGATAAAAAACCGCACCCGCGTCGCCTCGGCTGGCCCGCCACCCGCATCGCACAAACCCTGATGCTCGCCCTGACTCTGGCCTGGGGCGCCGGCCTGCTGCTGTCCTTCGTCAGCAATCGCGTACACATCGCCCAGGTGCAAACGACCCTGGCGACCCTGCAACACTCAGCCACCCACGACGAACAATTCCTCGCCCTCAACGAACTGAGCCGCGAGCTCGGCCGCCTGGAT
>NZ_JASCAE010000009.1:0-8227 GCF_029967975.1 Pseudomonas sp. V98_8 | reverse complement strand
CCCTTGGTTACTTGGGGCTTTTCCAAGTGACTCGCTGTAAGAGCGAAACCATAAGCGGCCGTTACCGCAGGAATGGATATGTACGCAGTCAACAAAACATAGGTCGGCCTTCTCCGGCAAAGCCTGGCTCCTACGGGGTTGTTTTTTCAGTCGCCGCGAGGGCGCAAATCAACCCGCCAGGCCGACAAACATATCCTGCACGTCATCATGGTTATCGAGCCCTTCAAGGAACGCTTCGACCTCAGCCATTTGCTCGTCGCTCAGGCCGCTGACCGGGTTCTTCGGCTGGTAGCCCAACTTGGCCGACAACACGGTGAAACCTTGCTCAGGCAGGGCTTTTTGTACCGCGTCCAGGTCCGTAGGTTCGGTCAGGAACAGCGTCGCGCCGTCTTCGCCTGGTTCGAAATCCTGGGCACCGGCTTCGATGGCGGCCATTTCCGGATCGGCATCGGGGGTGTCCGGCGAGGCCTCGATCATGCCCACGTGGTTGAAGTCCCAAGCCACCGAACCGGAAGCGCCCAGTTGGCCCTTGCGAAAAGCAACGCGGATTTCAGCGACGGTGCGGTTGATGTTGTCCGTTACGCACTCGACGATCAGCGGTACCTGGTGCGGCGCGAAGCCTTCATAGGTCACGCGATGGTATTGCACGGTTTCGCCCAGCAGACCGGCGCCTTTCTTGATCGCGCGATCCAGGGTTTCCTTTGGCATCGAAGCTTTCTTGGCCTGTTCGACCACCAGACGCAGGTGTGCGTTGGTGGCGGTATCGGCACCGTTGCGCGCAGCAATGGTGATTTCCTTCACCAGTTTGCCGAAGATCTTGCCCTTGGCATTGGCTGCCGCTTCTTTGTGTTTAACCTTCCACTGTGCGCCCATTACTCACTCTCTTGTCTATGGCGCCGAAACATCTATTGGCCGACGCATGGCGCCAAGTTTATACGGCCTAAAGTTGGCAATCGACCAAAAAATCTCAGGGTCATCCAAGGATCGGCATCTTTACCGATGGTTGTAGGGCAATTCTGAAATTTGGATTGGCGATGTCCACAAGGCATGCGGGTTTCGTACTCTCTGTGGCCGTACTCCATGGTAGAAACACGTCCGATGCACAACGACAAGGAAAGTCCCTACACCCTGACACTCCTCGACGACCACCTGAGTTTGCAAGTTGTGCAGTTCAGTGGGCACGAGGCCCTCAACCAACCCTATCGATTCGATATCGAAGTGATCGGCCTGGCACCGGCCCTCAACCTTGAACGGCTTCTGCAACAATCGGCGTTGCTCGACCTTGGGCAAGGCCAGGGCATTCATGGCGTATTGCACAGCGCCAGCTGCGAACACCGGGGGCAAGGTCGGGTGAGCTATAAACTGGTCCTGGTGCCGGCCCTTCAAGCGCTGGATCGATACCCATCGCGGCGGATCTTCCAGCACCTCAGCGTGCCGATGATCCTGCGCCAGCTGCTGGAAGAACATGACCTGCCCGCCGACAGCTATCGCCTGGAGCTGGCAGACGGGCTTTATCCCCTGCGGCCTTTTTGCATTCAGTACGAGGAAACCGACTTGGCCTTGCTGCAGCGCCTGTGCGAGGAGGAAGGCATTCACTATCACTTCGAACACCGGCGTGACGGTCATGTACTGGTGTTGGCCGACGACAACATGAGCTTTCCCCAGGAGCCGCTGCTGATGCCTTTCCAGGGCGATGAACCAGGCGATGGCACCACGCCTGTGATCAGCGAGTTGTTCCAGCGCCATGACTCACAAGCCGTTTACCCACGAGTGGCGGCGAAAAATCGTGGGATTGCGATCGATGAAGGCGCGGCCAATCACGCTTTTTCCCACACCTGTGTACCCCGCCCTTCCCAGGAGCAACGTCATCGAGATCAACTCGAGCGCCGCGACCTGCAGCGTATGCGTTGCCAGCAATTGCAGCTCCACGGAAAAAGCAATCAGGGCCTGTTACGCAGCGCACGCATCGTGCAGATAGCCGAGCATCCCGTGCCGGGGTTCAACGACCAATGGCTGGTCTGCCAGGCACGGCATCATGGCCAGCAGGGTTCGATCCTGTCTCAGGACAGCATTGCCCGGCGTTATCACAATCAGTTCACGGCCATTCCCTGGTCGACGGTTTTTCGCCCACCCCTGGACCAGGCCAGGCCGCGCATCCCTGGCTTCCAGCCCGCCCGGGTCCATGGCCTGCCCGGGCAGCACGCAAAACAGGATGATCAAGGCCGCCTGCTGGTGACTTTGTGGCCAGGCAGGGAGGTCGATCCCAAGGCGAGCACCGGCCTCTGGCTGCCTGTCGCGCTGGCGATGTCCCCTGCCCCCGGGGAACCGAGCCAGCTGCCAATGGCCGGCAGCGACGGCTGGGTCAGTTTTCTCGACAGCGACCCCGACCGACCGGTGTTCTGCGCCAGCGGTGGGCAGCTGCGCAGCCCGCCAGCGGTACGCACCGACACCCGCCACAGCGACACCCGCCTGCTGCTCGACTGGCTGATCAATCGCACCGACCCCGAGTGACCGTTCAGGTGCGCAGGGTTTTTATGGTGATCGCCTGATTGGGCACGCGGGCCTTGTGGCTACCTTGGCCCGCAGGGCGGCTGTTCCAGTGCGGGATGAGTACCACGGCAGAGAACAACGCACAGCCGGCAAAGACGATGAAGACGGTAACGCTGTCGAAGTAGCCTGGCAGCAACCCACCGAGAATCGCCCCGACCGAACCGCAACCGTTGACGAACCCCGCTGCCGTAGCACCCGCCTTGGCGGTGCCGAAGTCGATGGCGGCCGCACCGCTGATCATCGAGTCAGGTCCGTAGAGCGTCAGGCCCATGAAGAACAACAGGGCCACCACCAGCACCACGCTACCGCTGTGCAGCGCACCCATGAAAAACCCCAGGGACACGGTCAATGCCAACAGGCTCAGCACGCAGGCTGGCATGCGCCGGGCGCCGAACAGTTTGTCCGAGGCCAGGCCGAGCATGATCGGCCCGAGCAAGCCGGCCAGTTCGAACGCGGTAGGAATGATCGCCGCGCCGACCTTGCCCACCGAGGGCATCTGTTCGAAAACGATCACCGGGCCCCAGAGCAGAATCGCGTAGCGCGCCGGCTTGAGCATGAAATACGCCAACCCCAGCACCAGCACCGTACGGTTGCGCAGGATGTCCTTCAACGGCTCCCACAGGCTGATCTTGCTTTGGGCATGGGCCTCCTCGACGCTCAGCTGCGGCTCCGGCTCCGGCTCAACCGCCGGCAAGCCGACGTCTTGCGGTGTATTGCGTTGGAAAATAAAAAACAGCACGGCGACCAGCCCAACCACCGCCGCACTGGAAATGAACGCCGCATGCCAGCTGCCGATCAGCGTATAAGCCCACCAACCGGCAAACGGCGATGCCACCAGGCCACCGAAGGCGTAGCAGGAACTCCACAGGCCCAGCACCTGCCCGCGCTGTTGGGCGGGAAAGAAACTGCCAAGGTTCTTGCACAACCCCGACCAACCGGTGGACTGCGCCAGGCCTTGGATCAGCATGCAGGTGGCGAAGATCGGCAAGGTGGCGAAACTGCCCATCACCAGTGCCGCTGCGGCGGAAATCAGCAACCCTCCCAGCACCACCACCCGCGGCCCGAAGCGGTCGGCCAGGATGCCCCAGGTGAATTGGCCGATGGCGTAGGCGGCCAGGTAGATCGCGTCGAGGTTGGCCATGGCCATCTTGTCGAGCATGAAGGTCGGGTCTTCGCCGATGCCGAGCTTGGCCACGGAAAATGCTTTGCGGGTGAAGTAGAAAGCGGCGTAGGCAAGCCAGGTGATCGCGAAGATCTGCACGCGCCAACGTTTGAGGGTGCCGATGTGCTGGTTCATTGTGGTTCTGACCTCAGGGTATGAGTGTGCCGGCAGATCTGAAAGAAAACGCCTGTGTTCTTATTGTTGAGCACTGCGAAATCACCTTGTCCCCGTGGGCGATTCCGGTCAGATGAGTCCTGTGTCCTGCACGCAAGGGCTCATGGCATCCGCGCTGTTCGACCGAGCAGTCACGGAACCTGAGATCAATAGAAACAATTACTGATTAATAAGTGAAATCGCTTTATCGTATTTCCAAAATAAGCGCAGCTTGTTACTGGAGATTCCCATGTCGGTTTCCCACGCCCAACTCAAAGCCTTCCATGCCGTGGCTGTGCATGGCAACTTCACCAAAGCCGCCGAACGGTTGTTTCTCACCCAGCCTGCGATTTCCGACCAGGTGCGCAAACTCGAAGAACGCTACGGTGTTTTGCTGTTCCACCGCAACAAACGCTCGGTACGCCTCACCGACCTGGGCGAGCGCTTGTTGAGCGTCACCCAGAAACTGTTCGTGATCGAAGCCGAAGCCCAGGAATTGTTGCAGGATTCCCAGGCATTGCAGACCGGCAGCCTGATTCTGGCGGTGGACGCGCCAGTGCATGTACTGCCACAGATCGCGCGCTTCTGCGAACGCTACCCCGGCATCAGCGTGAAGATCGAAACCGGCAACACCGATGAGTCGCTGTTCCGATTGTTCAATTACCAGGCCGACCTGGCGTTGCTCGGTCGCGAGGTGAGCGACGAACGATTGATCTCGCTGCCGCTGCGCAATGACCCGATGGTGGCATTCGTGTCGCGCAATCACCCGTGGGCGGATCGCCAATCCATCACCCTCGCGGACCTGGATGACACGCCGCTGGTATTGCGCGAAATCGGTTCGGTGACCCGTCAGACCCTGGAAGAAGAAATGGCCGGGGCGGGGTTCCGCATTCGCCCTGCGATCCAGGTCGAGGGTCGGGAAGCCGCCCGTGAGGCGGTGGTGGTGGGAATCGGGATTGGCGTGGTCTCGGCGGCTGAATTCGGCGCCGACTCACGGGTATGCGCGTTGCCGATCACCGATTGCAAACGGCGGTTGACGGAAACGCTGGTGTGTTTGCGTGAACAGAGCTCGCGGCGGATTGTGGCGACGTTTCTGGAGATGGTTCGCGAAAGTCTGGTGTAGGCAGGCCAGGCCCCTTCGCGAGCAGGCTCGCTCCCACAAGGGATTTGTGTCGCACACAAAACCACTGTGGGAGCGAGCCTGCTCGCGAAGGCAGACGAGTCGGTCTACCTGGAAGGCGCCAAGCCGAAAAACGCCTGGATCAAACGCAAGTCCCGCCGCCGCTCCATGCACCCCATCATGTGCCGATTGACCAACCCCTCCCCGATGATCGGCACCGCCGCCACCCGCGGGTCATGGCTGACCTCCACCGACGACACCACGCCCACGCCCAGCTCGGCAGCGACCGCCTCGGTCACCGCTTCGCGGCTGTCCAGCTCCAGCAACACCCGCGGATTGACCTTCGCCTGTACGCAGGCGTCATCGAAGGTACGCCGGGTGATCGAACTCGGTTCACGCAACACCATGATCACCTGGTCCAGATCCTTGAGCGGTACGCCTTTGGTGCGCCGCGCCCAGGGATGCCCCTCGGGTACCAGCGCGCATATCCGCGATTCGCTCAGGGCCTGCAAGTGCAGGCCCTTGCGCGGTTCGACCTCGGTCAGTACCGCCACGTCGGCATGCTCGGACAACAACGCCGCCAGGGTTTCCTGGGCATTGCCCAAGCGCAGGTTCACGGTGATCCCCGGATAACGCGCACGCAGGCTCGCGAGCATCGGCATGACCATGTGCGGACCGTCCGCCGCCACTTCCAGGCGCCCGGTCAATAACTGCCGGTTGGCCTCCAGCATCGCTTGCGCTTCTTCGGCCAGACCAAACATCGCCCGGGTGATCGCCGCCAGTCGGGTGCCCTCCTCCGTCAGCTCCACCCGTCGCGCGGTGCGGCGCAACAGGGTGATCTGGTAGTGCTCCTCCAGCGCCTTGATGTGCCCGGTGACCGCCGGCTGGCTGATGAACAGTCGAGCAGCGGCGCGAGTGAAGCTGCCCTCACGGGCCACGGCATCGAAGGCACGGAGCTGAAACAGGTTCATGAATAAGTCTCACTGATGGCTGGCATAACGACAAACAATTTGATTGATAGCTCGGCAAATTGCAATTTAAGCCCCGTAGCTTGATCCCATCGATTGCGAGGACACGAGAATGAGTACTGCCGCCCCCATCCTGCTCACCCCCGGCCCGTTGACGACGTCGGCCCGCACCCGCCAGGCGATGATGGTTGACTGGGGTTCATGGGATGACCGATTCAACCAGTTGACCGCCAGCCTGTGCGACCAACTGCTGGCGATCATCAACGGCGCGGCCAGCCACCACTGTGTGCCCCTGCAAGGCAGCGGCACCTTCGCCGTGGAAGCGGCGATCGGCACGCTGGTGCCACGCGACGGCAAGATCCTGGTGCTGATCAACGGTGCCTACGGCAAGCGCCTGGCGAAGATTTGCGAAGTGCTGGGCCGCTCGTTCAGTACGTTCGAGACCGCCGAAGACGAACCGACCACCGCTGCCGACGTCGACCGCCTGCTGCGGGCCGACGATGGCATCACCCACGTTGCCCTGATTCACTGCGAAACCAGCACCGGCATCCTCAATCCGCTGCCGGAAATCGCCCAGGTGGTCGCGCAACACGGCAAACGCCTGATCATCGATGCCATGAGCTCCTTCGGCGCGCTGCCGGTGGACGCGCAACAGGTGCCGTTCGATGCGCTGATCGCCGCTTCCGGCAAATGCCTGGAAGGCGTACCGGGCATGGGGTTCGTTTTCGCCCGCAAAGAATCCCTGGCCAACGCCGCCGGCAACTCGCACTCCCTGGCGATGGACCTGCACGACCAGCACACCTACATGGCCAAGACCGGGCAATGGCGCTTCACCCCGCCGACCCACGTGGTCGCCGCGTTGCACGAAGCCCTGCTGCAATACAACGAAGAAGGTGGCCTGCCAGCCCGCCACCAGCGCTACGCCGCCAACTGCCAGGCCCTGATGGAAGAGATGGCCGCGCTGGGCCTGCGCAGCTTCCTGCCGGCCGCCATCCAGGCGCCGATCATCGCGACCTTCCATGCACCGAAAGATCCGCGCTATCAGTTCAAGGCGTTCTACGAGCGGGTCAAGGCCAAGGGTTACATCCTCTACCCCGGCAAGCTGACCCAGGTCGAGACGTTCCGCGTCGGCTGCATCGGCCATGTGCAACCTTCGCAAATGCGCGAAGCCGTGGCGGCGATTGCCGAGGTGCTGCGCGAGATGGAAGTCCTCGAGATCTAACCTCCACCACTTTCCCCTGTGGGAGCGGGCTTGCTCGCGAAAGCGTCCTGGCATTCAACGATGATGTCGACTGACACTCCGCCTTCGCGAGCAGGCTCGCTCCCACAAAAAGCAGCTCTCCATTTAGCCAGTTGCCACAGGACTTGATCACCATGAACTACACCACCCCAACCAAACTGCAAGCCGCCATCCTCGACTGGGCCGGCACCGTGGTCGACTTCGGCTCGTTCGCACCAACGCAGATTTTCGTCGAGGCGTTCGCCGAGTTCGACGTCCAGGTCTCCATTGAAGAAGCCCGTGGCCCGATGGGCATGGGCAAGTGGGACCACATCCGCACCCTGTGCGATCAGCCGCAAGTCGCCGAGCGCTATCGCAAGGTATTCGGCCGTACGCCCACCGACGCTGACGTCACCGCCATCTACCAGCGTTTCATGCCACTGCAGATCGAGAAAATCGCCGAACACTCGGCGCTGATTCCCGGCGCCCTGGACACCATCGCCAACCTGCGCCAACAGGGGATCAAGATTGGCTCCTGCTCCGGCTATCCGAAACAGGTCATGGATAAAGTCGTCGAACTGGCCGCCACCAACGGCTACGTGGCCGACCACGTGGTCGCCACCGACGAAGTGCCGAACGGCCGTCCATGGCCAGCACAGGCATTGGCCAACGTGATCGCCCTGGGCATCGACGATGTCGCCGCTTGCGTGAAGATCGACGACACCGTACCGGGCATTCTCGAAGGCCGTCGTGCCGGCATGTGGACCGTGGCGCTGATCTGTTCGGGCAACGCGCTGGGGCTGGACTATGAAGGCTATCGCGCCCTGGACAGCGACACGCTGGACAGCGAACGCAAGCGCATCCACGCCTTGTTCGAAGGTTCGCGCCCGCACTACATGATCGACACCATCACCGACTTGCCAGAAGTGATTGCCGACATCAACAAGCGCTTGGCCAAAGGCGAGATGCCGCAAACCAATTGACTCACCGCCCCCCTTTGTAGGAGCTGCCGCAGGCTGCGATCTTTTGATCTTAAAAAGTCAAAAGATCGCAGC
>NZ_JASCAE010000008.1:0-8247 GCF_029967975.1 Pseudomonas sp. V98_8 | reverse complement strand
AGGGCTCGGCATGCCCTCTCTCCGGCATTGCTCCGTGGGTCGCCGCGATGGGCCATCGTGGTTAACGGGGCGCCCAGATCAAAAACAAAAGCGAGGCGGCCTTAAAGCCGACCTGACTTTTCCAGATATCCCCAATCCACTGTGGGAGCGAGCCTGCTCGCGAAAAATGTCCAGACAACGCGCTCATCCAGAAAGGGCGCGTTATCGTTGACGACCATCGCGAGCAGGCTCGCTCCCACAGGGGGAACGCGAACAGACCTGCGATCAGGTCGGCTGTAAGGCCGCCTCGCTGTTGCTTTGGCTTTTGATTTTCTTGCCCCCCGGCGTTCCGTTTTTCCAAGTGACTCGCCGTAAGGGCGAAACCCTGAGTGGCCGTTACCTCTGCAACGGATATACACCCAATCCAACCTTCAATCACACCAGATATTTACGAAACCACCCCAGCGTCCGCTCCCAGGCCAGCTTCGCCGCCGCCTCGTCATAACGCGGCGTGGAGTCGTTGTGAAAGCCATGGTTGGCGCCGGGATAGATATAGGCTTCATAGGTCTTGCCGCCGGCCTTCAGCGCCTGCTCATAGGCGGGCCAGCCTTCGTTGATGCGCGTATCCAGTTCACCGTAGTGCAGCATCACCGGCGCCTTGATCCGGGGCACATCCTTGGCGTCCGGTTGCCGGCCGTAGAACGACACGGCGGCGCCCAGTTCCGGGTAAGCCACGGCTGCCGCATTGGTGACGCCACCGCCATAACAGAAACCGGTGATACCGACTTTTCCGCTGGAGTCGGGATGTTTCATCATCCACTCGACGGCGGCGAAGAAGTCATTCATGAGCTTTTGCGGGTCGACCTTTTCCTGAAGTGCACGGCCCTTGTCGTCGTTGCCCGGGTAGCCGCCGACCGAGCTCAAGCCATCCGGGGCGAGGGCGATGAAACCGGCCTTGGCCAAGCGCCGCGCCACGTCTTCGATGTAAGGGTTGAGCCCACGGTTTTCATGCACGACCACCACCGCCGCGACCTTGCCGGCGGCTTTTGCCGGGCGCACCAGATAGGCACGCACCTGCCCGTTACCTTTTGGGGAGGGGTAGGTGACGTACTCGGCGATGATGTCCGGGTCGGTGAATTCGACCTGTTCGGCAAGGGCGTAATCCGGGCTCAGGGACGCCAGCAGTGCACTGGCGGTCAAGCCACCCAGGGTGAACAGCGCGGCGCGGTCGAGAAATTCGCGCCGGTTGATCAGGCCATGGGCGTAGTAGTCGTAGAGTTCCAGCAGTTGCGGGGAAAAGTCTTTTGCAGTGAGACGGGGCATCGGTGCGCTTCCTCTTCGGCGGATTGATGGCTCTTGCAGCGACATGCCCTGTGGTCAACCGAGGCACTGCGCCCCGGCTTTCGCCACTTGTGCATCCTGTTCGGCCTTGACCCCGGACACCCCGACCGCGCCGATCACCTGGCCGTCGACCGTGATCGGTACCCCGCCTTCGAGCGAGGTCAGCAGCGGTGCCGACAAAAAGGCCGTGCGCCCGCCATTGACCATCTCTTCATAGCCTTTGGATTCGCGCCGCCCCAGGGCCGAAGTACGGGCTTTTTCGAGAGCGATGTAGGCGCTGATGGGCGAGGCGCCATCGAGGCGTTCGAGGGCCAGGGGATGCCCTCCGTCATCGACCACGACAATGGTCACCGGCCATTGGTTGGCCTGGGCTTCGGTGCGCGCGGCAACGAGGATCCGGCTGACTTCGACCTGGCTCAGGACGGCTTTGCGGTTCATGGGCGTTCTCCAGTGGGCGTTATTGGGACAGGGCGTCTTCGACCAGTTCGATCCAGTGCCGGACGGGGGTGCGGCCCGCGCCGTCGAGGTGCGACTGGCAACCGATATTGGCGGTGACGATGACTTCGGGGTAGCCGCTTTCCAGGGCATTCATCTTGTTGTCGCGCAGTTGCCGGGCCAGTTCCGGTTGGGTCAGCGAATAGGTGCCTGCCGAACCGCAGCACAAATGGCTGTCTGGAACAATGGTTAGGTTGAACCCAAGGCGGATCAGCAGCTTCTCCACCGCGCCACCGAGTTTTTGCGCGTGCTGCAAGGTGCAGGGGCAATGGAACGCCACGCGGTGGGCGTTGTGGATGCCCAGTTGTTCCAGCGGTTCGTCGCGCAATACTTCCACCAGGTCCCGGGCCAGCGCGCTGACCTTTTTCGCCTTGTCGGCATAGGCTGGATCGCGTTCGAGCAGGTGCCCGTAATCCTTGATAAAGGCACCACACCCGCTGGCGGTTTGCACGATGGCCTCGGCGCCTTGTTCAATGGCCGGCCACCAGGCGTCGATGTTGTGCCGGGCACGATCAAGGCCGGCCGCCTGGGCGTTCAGGTGATAATCCACGGCACCGCAACACCCGGCCTCGCGGGCCGGCATGACGCTGATGCCCAGCCGGTCCAGCACCCTGGCGGCAGCCACGTTGGTATTGGGCGACAGTGCGGGCTGCACGCAACCTTCGAGCATCAATACCTGCCGGGCATGGCGGGTGGCGGGACGCTGCTTGGGCACCGGGAGGTTGCGCGGCAGTTTGCCCTGCAGCGTACCGGGCAGCAGCGCGCGCAGTGTCTGGCCGCTGTTGACCAGGTGTTTGAACAGGTCTGGATGCGGCACCAGCTTGCGCAGCCCCTCGCGCAACAGCCGCTGGCCGATCGGACGCGGCACCGCTGCATCGACCACGGCGCGGCCGATGTCCAGCAAGTTATGGTAATCGACCCCCGACGGGCAGGTGGTCTCGCAGTTGCGGCACGACAGACAGCGATCCAGGTGCAGTTGGGTCTTTGCCGTGACCTCGTTGCCTTCCAGCACCTGCTTGATCAGGTAGATGCGCCCGCGCGGGCCATCGAGCTCATCGCCGAGTAACTGATAGGTCGGGCAGGTAGCGTTGCAGAAACCGCAGTGCACGCAGGTGCGCAGGATGCTGTCGGCTTCTTCGGCGCGGGGCAGTCGGCGGGCGCGTTCGCTCAAGGTGGTCTGCATGATTCATAACTCCGCGTACAGGCGTCCGGGGTTGAAGATGCGCTGGGGGTCGAGTTGCTGCTTGAGGCGCTGGTGGTAGCGCAACAGCGCGTCGGGCAGTGGCTGGAAGGGCGTATCCGTGAGCCCGTGGCTATAGCAGGTGACGTGCCCGCCAGCCTCGGCGACGACCTGGCGAATGAACGTTGCCCGGGCATCGGACTTGAGCCAGCGCTGGGCACCACCCCAATCGATCAGTTGCCGACCGGGCAGGGACAGGCTCGGTGTATTGTTGGGCACGGACAGGCGCCACAGTGGCTGGTCTTCGTCGAAGAACGCCAGGCGCTGTTCGTTGAGATCGGCCCAATACGAAGCGTCGAGCACCTCGCCGCCCAGACGATCGTGGGCCGCCGCCACCGAGCCTTCGCCGCCCTCGAGCCGCAGGTGCAGGCACTCGCCGTCATGACAGGCGGCGCTGATCGGCAGCGGTTGCTGGCCCCATTCCGCCAGGCGCAGCAAAGCTTGCTCGACGTTCATTTGCAGGCTGATGCTCAGGGTCTGCCGGGGCTTGGGCAGGACCTTGAGCGAGACCTCGGTGATCAGGCCCAGGGAACCGTAACTGCCGGCCATCAGGCGCGACAGGTCGTAACCGGCGACGTTTTTCATGACCTCGCCACCGAAACGCAAATGCTTGCCCAGGCCGGTGATCACCCGCGTGCCCAGCACGAAATCCCTCACCGACCCCGACCACGGCCGGCGCGGTCCGGACAGCCCGCAAGCGATCATGCCGCCGACGGTGGCGTCATCGCCGAAGGCCGGCGGTTCGCAGGGCAACATCTGCTGCGCGGCGTCCAGCACGCTTGCCAGTTCCACCAGCGGCGTGCCACAGCGCGCCGTGATCACCAGTTCCGTCGGGTCATAGCGGACAATGCCCCGGTGCGATCGAGTATCGAGTATTTCCCCCGCCGTCACGCGGCCCAGGAATGCCTTGCTGTTGGCGCCCTGAATCCGCAGCGGCGTGGCGTTGGCCAACGCCTGGTTGACCTGCTCCAGCAGCGCTGTGCTGTCATCGAGATCAGCAGGTGGGTGCATCAGAAACGCTCCAGGTCGGGGAAGGGCAGTTTTCCTGCGTGCACATGCATGGCGCCAAACTCGGCGCAGCGGTGCAGGGTCGGTATGTTCTTGCCGGGATTGAGCAGTCCGCCGGGGTCGAAGGCCGCCTTGACTGCGTGGAACAGGGTCAGCTCATCGCTGTTGAACTGCGCGCACATCTGATTGATCTTTTCCCGGCCTACGCCGTGTTCCCCGGTAATGCTGCCGCCGACTTTCACGCAAAGCTCGAGGATCTTGCCGCCCAGGGCCTCGGCGCGATCCAGTTCGCCCGGTGTATTGGCGTCGAACAGGATCAGCGGGTGCATGTTGCCGTCGCCGGCATGGAACACGTTGGCTACCCGCAGGCCGTATTCGGCCGAGAGTTCGGCGATGGCCTTGAGCACGCCCGGCAGCTCACGACGGGGGATGGTGCCGTCCATGCAGTAGTAATCCGGCGACAGGCGGCCCACTGCCGGAAAGGCGTTCTTGCGTCCGGCCCAGAAGCGAACGCGTTCTGCCTCATCCCGGGCCTGGCGCACTTCGGTGGCGCCGGCCTGCTCGAGCACCTGGCGCACGCTGTCGCAATCGTCACGCACGTCGGCTTCGACGCCGTCGAGTTCGCACAGCAGGATGGCCTCGGCCTCCACCGGGTAACCGGCGTGGATGAAGTCTTCGGCAGCGCGGATGGCCAGGTTGTCCATCATCTCCAGGCCGCCCGGGATGATGCCGGCGGCAATGATGTCGCCGACAGCGCGGCCGGCTTTTTCCACGGAGTCGAACGCCGCCAGCAGCACCTTGGCGGACTGCGGCTTGGGCAGTAATTTGACCGTGACCTCGGTGATCACCCCGAGCATGCCTTCGGAGCCGGTGAACAAGGCCAACAGGTCCAGGCCAGGAGAGTCCAGGGCGTCGGAGCCCAGGGTCAGGTGTTCGCCGTCGACGGTGAGGATGTCGACCTTGAGCAGGTTATGCACGGTCAGGCCGTATTTCAGGCAATGCACGCCGCCGGCGTTTTCGGCAACGTTGCCGCCAATCGAGCAGGCGATTTGCGAGGAAGGGTCGGGCGCGTAGTACAGGCCGAACGGCGCGGCGGCCTGGGAGATCGCCAGGTTGCGCACCCCCGGTTGCACCCTCGCGGTACGGGCGGCAGGGTCGATCTGCAGAATCTGGTTGAAGCGGGCCATCACCAGCAGCACGCCTTTTTCCAGGGGCAAGGCGCCGCCAGACAGGCCGGTACCGGCACCCCGGGCGACGACCGGTACCCGGCGTGCGTGGCACAGGCGCAATACGCCCTGGACCTGGGCGATGTCCCGCGGCAGCACCACCAGCATCGGCGTGGTGCGATAGGCGCTCAGCCCGTCGCATTCGTACGGCTTGAGTTCTTCCTGCTGGTGCAGGATTTCCAGGTCGGGCAACTGCGTGCGCAAGGCCTGCAACAGCGCGGCCTTGTCGACCTCTGGCAGAGCGCCATCAACGCGTTCATCGTAGAGAATATTCATAGTCGTTTTACGATACTCCGTTCATGAAAGCCCGGGCGATTGCCGTAATGCTGGGTCACTGTAGGAGCGAGCATGCTCGCGATGGTCGTCAACGATAACGCGTGTTTACTGACTAAACGCAGCGTACTTGAGTCCATCGCGAGCATGCTCGCTCCTACAGTGAACAGCATTTGGGTGATTGCCCGGGTTGTCCGATCAATGGCCGCCCACCACCATATGACTGAACGGTGCGACATAGGCCTGCAACGTCACCAGGCCGCCGACCAGGATCGCCAGGATGATCGAGTGGAAAAATACATAGCGCAGGATCTCCCCTTCATGGCCATACCAGCGGGTGGCGGTGGAGGCCACCACGATCGACTGCGCGTCGACCATCTTGCCCATGACCCCGCCGGAACTGTTGGCGGCGGCCATCAATACCGGGCTGAGCCCCAGTTGCTCGGCAGTCACCCGTTGCAAGCCGCCGAACAGCACGTTGGAGGCGGTGTCCGAGCCGGTCAGCGCCACGCCGAGCCAGCCGAGCAGGGTGCCGAACATGGGGTAAAAAACTCCTGTCGCGGCAAAGGCCAGGCCCATGGTCGCATCCAGCCCCGAGTAGCGGGTGAGAAACCCGAGGGCGAGCATCGCGGTAATGGTGATCAGTGAATAGCGCACCACCCACAGCGTGCGCAGGTATTGGTGGATCAGCTGCGGGATGGAGTAGCCCATCAACAGCCCCCCGAGGATCGCCGACAGCAGAATGCCGGTGCCGGTGGCAGTGAACCAGGTGAACTTGTAGATCGCGTCTTCGGTTTTCGGCGCAGGCACCACGGGCGGAACCTTCTCGATCTGCTGATGAATCGTGGTGAAGGTCAGGACCGGGGCGAAAATCGGGTTGGCCTCGCGCAACGGTTTACCCTGGGGATCCAGTTTGGCCGCGCTGGTGGCCGGATCGATCGCCGGGCGGGTGTCGAACATGTTCTTGAACCCTTGGGTCCCCCAGGCGAAAACGAAGACCGTGAGGATGATCCACGGCATCCAGGCGCGCATCACCGCGGGCTTGGCGTCGCTGGCAAAGGCTGCGCTCGCGACTGGTTTTTCGTCATGTTCCTCGGCGATGGCCGAGTTATCGACGCGCCCGGACAGGGCAGCGGAGGTATGCACGGTGGCCGGTTTCCACACTTTGAGGAAACCCGTCAGGCAGGCCATGGAGATCAGCGCGGCGATCACGTCCACCAGCATCGGCCCGTGATAGTTGGACACGATGAACTGCGGGATGGCAAAACTGACCCCGGCAATCAGGATCGCCGGCCAGATTTCCAGCATCTTGCGCCAGCCGGCGAAGGCCCAGATCAGCCAAAAGGGCACGATGACCGAGAAGAATGGCAGTTGCCGACCGACCATCATCGACAGCTCCATTTCATCAAGCCCGGTGACTTTGGCCAGGGTGATGATCGGAGTACCCAGCGCACCGAAGGCCACGGGGGCGGTATTGGCGATCAGCGCCAGGCCCGAAGCGGCCAGTGGTGAAAAGCCCAGGCCGATGAGGATCGCCCCGGTCACCGCCACCGGCGTACCGAACCCCGCGGCGCCTTCGAAAAAGGCGCCGAAGCAGAAGGCGATCAGCAGCAATTGCAGGCGGCGATCGTCGGTGATCCGCGCCAGAGAGTCCTGCAGCACTTTGAACGAGCCGTTCTCGGTCGTCAGCCGGTGCAGGAAAATGATGTTCAACACAATCCAGCCAATGGGCAACAAACCGTTGGCGGCACCGTACAGCGCCGCCGACCCGGCCATGCCGGCGGGCATGCCGAAGGCGAAAATCGCGATCACCAGGGCCGAGGCCAGGGCGAACAGTGCCGCCAGGTGTGCCTTGACATGGAAGAAGGCCAGGGCTGCGAGCATCACCACCACCGGCACGGCTGCCATGAGGGTCGAAAGCACCGGGTTGTTGAACGGATCGTAGATTTGCTGCCAGACCATGTTCCACCTCTGCTTTTTTGTTGTTGGGAGTGCAGCCCCTTGGGGGGGAGGTGGCCTCTAGTATAGGTGCCATTGCGCCGCTGTCAGGGCGCGGTGGCCGTCGCCTCGATCGGCGCTTGGCAGGCGGCTGAGCTAGCATTGCCGATAGGCCGAAATCAATCGTGGGAGGGGAGCAGCAATGACTGAGCGCCATATCGAGCACAAGGAGACGCTTTCGAACGGATGCAGCATCAAGGTCAAGGCCGAGATACTGAAGGACGGCTCATTGGGAATGTTCATCGGTGTTTACCGGCCGGACGGCTCGGTCATTGACGAAAACCACGATCCAAAACCCCATATGCTGGACATGGAAGCGGCGATGGACTGGGGGATCGACATTGCCAAGGGCATCGGCAACAGCCAGAGAACCTTGTAGCGCATGGCTGGGGATTGGCGATGCGATATTCGCGAGCAGGCTCGCTCCCACAGGGGAAATTCGATCAACTGTGGGAGCGAGCCTGCTCGCGAAGCGTTTGATTTTTAGTGCTTGAACATCACATGCCGCACGACGGTGTAATCCTCCAGCCCATACATCGACATGTCCTTGCCATACCCCGACAACTTCTGCCCGCCATGGGGCATTTCGCTGACCAGCATGAAGTGCGTGTTGACCCAGGTGCAGCCGTACTGCAAGCGCGCCGACAGGCGATGGGCGCGGCCGACGTCGGCGGTCCACACCGAGGA
>NZ_JASCAE010000113.1:0-9115 GCF_029967975.1 Pseudomonas sp. V98_8 | reverse complement strand
TTGGTTGGTATGGAGCTGATGTTACGCCGTGGAGTTTTTAAGAGAACTTCATTGACGTGATGGTGAACATCGACGCTATTGATAGGGCCAGCGCGAGCCCCCTGGTCAGCGTGATGATATGGCACGGAGCATTGATTACATTGCGTATCAACTGTAATGCGCGATCACACCGTTATCATCAATGCCAATCGCCCATAGAGTCAGCCTGACGATTTTGTTTATGGCGTAGTCAAGGTGCCTCTCATGGTTCACATTATGAAAACAACTGCCCTGGCAGCACTTCTTGTCGCAAGTGCAGCCATGCCGCACGTTCAGGCACAACCATTGCCACTGGATAAAACCGCAGCCTTGCGTAATGAAGACGTAGAATGGCGCAGCTTCCCCGCCTTCCCCAAAGAGGTAAAACTGGCTGTTATCGCCGGCGACCCGAGCAAGCCAGCACCCTATGTGGTACGAGTCAAAGTGCCCAACGGCATTCGATTAATGCCCCATACTCATCCTGAAGATCGTATCTACACCGTCATGTCAGGTGTTTTCTATATTGGCTTCGGAACGGTTTTCGATCCGGACAAACTGGTTGCCTACGGGCCGGGCAGCGTCGTGATACTCCCGGCCAATACGCCGCATTTCCATTGGGCAAAATCAGGAGAGTACATCTCGCAGGTCTACGGGACGGGGCCGTTGGGGCTTGAGTATGTGGACAGCCGTGACGATCCTCGCTAATCCTGTAGGAGCCGGCTTGCTGGCGATCGCGTACGTGCAGTCGACACTAATGTCGCCTGATGAACTGCGATCGCCAGCAAGCCGGCTCCTACAGCGCATATCCAGGTTGCAAGGGGTTGGACATGCAAAGCACGGGGATCAGGTCTGGGGCAAGTTTACAGTGTTATCGTCAACGACCATCGCGAGCATGCTCGCTCCTACATGCTAATGCCCGATCCTCCCAATTCTTTCGGCACATCCTTGAACTTCGGCAATCCATCTTCAATACGCAACACCGACTCCTGATAATGCACATGAACCCCTGGCGTGTACTCAAGATCCGGGATGAGCGCAGCATACACATCGATGAGTCCCATCCCCGGGTGCTCGGTGAAGAGATGTCCGCCGCACGTCTTGCACCACTTGCGGTAACTCTGTGGTGTCTTGTTGTAGGTGCCGATGTTGTCGGCGCCCCGAGTCACTTGCACCGCCTCCGGTTTCCACAGGGTGAAGGCATTGACTGGCCCCGCCGACCAGTGCCGGCACGACTCGCAATGGCAATAGCCCATCGCGGCCGGCTCACCGCTGACGGTGAACTCGACCGCACCGCAAAAACAACTGCCTTTGTAAGACTGTTCGATGTTCATGGCATGACTCCTTGATCAATGGTCAGGCGATGGCTCGCACCAACTTTACCTGTCTTCACCCGTCGATATAGCGCACCGCTGTCGCCGGCGTGCGTCGCACCTGCAGGTCGAAAATGTCCGGGCGTGCATAGTGCCCGGTGACGTCGAGCGCCCGCCGTGCAGGGGCCACGAGTGAGACGTCGATGTCCGCATACAGAATGCCTGCCTCTCGGTGCAATGGGCCGGCCACGATCCGGCCTTGGGGATTGACCACTACCGAGTCGCCGTCGTTGATCCATTCGTCTGGATCGGCAAACAGTTGCGCACGGGACGGGAAGTCGTCAGGGACGTCGCTGCCGCGCAGTGCGGTGCCACTGCCAAGCACCCAGCAGCGGCCTTCGAGGGCAATGTGACGCATCGTACTGATCCAGCCCTCGCCAGTGTCGTAAGTGGGCGCGACATAGATTTCCACCCCTTGGGCATACAGCGCGTAGCGCGCCAGCGGCATGTAGTTTTCCCAGCAGATGAGCGCTCCCACGCGGCCGACGGGTGTATCCACCGCGCGCAACCCGGACGCATCACCAAAGCCATGCACCATGCGCTCGGGATTGGTGGGCATCAGTTTGCGGTGTCGGTTGAGCACGGCGCCGTTCACGCCGATAACGACTACGCTGTTATAGAGCGTGCCCCCTCCATTGCGCCGGTCGCATTCATTGATGCCGCACACGATCGTCACCGCGTGAATCCTGGCCGCCTCGCACAATTGGCACAGGTCACCGTTCACAATATCAACGGCATTGGCCAGCAGCCGCGTATGCAACTGGCCGATGACAGCGCCGTCCTTTCCCGCCGCCAGCCGCCAGATCCACGACGGGTAACCTGGAATGAACGATTCGGGCAGAACAATCAGCGAAGCTCCCGCCGTCGCGGCCTCAGAGACCGATTGCACGGCCCGGGCGATCGTCGCACTGCGATCGAGCAGCACGGGCGGGCGCTGAATAATGGCGATCTTGGTCATGATGTTCTCCTGGGGCGGTTGGCTGTCGGAGACTTGAGCGTGCGCGTGGCGAAGTCGCGGGGCTAGTTCAATATCTGAAGCGTTGCAGCGATGGGAGTGCAGGCAATGAACGAAAGCTACGGTCAGTTCTGCACGGTCGCGCGCGGTGCCGAGGCACTGTGCGAGCGCTGGACACCCTTGGTCGTGCGCGAACTGTTGTGCGGCAGCAAACGCTTCAATGAACTGCACCGCGGCGTCCCCCGGATGTCCACCGGCTTGCTGGCACAGCGGCTGCGCCATCTGGAAGAAATCGGCGTGGTGCATCGCACCGCGGTTGGCAAAGTCTGGGAGTACAGCCTGACCGAGGCGGGCGAGGAATTGCGCCCCATCATCATGGCGCTGGGGCATTGGGGCGCGCGCTGGATCGGCAGTCGCCTGCGCGATGACCAGCTCGACGCGGGCCTGCTCATGTGGGACGTGCGCCGGTTCGTGCGTCTCGAGACGTTTCCGTCCCGGCCGGTGGTTATCCAGTTCAAGTTTCGCGATGCGCGGTCCGGCGAGCAAGCGTGGTGGCTGGTGGTCGAGGAGGGTGTGGCAGACCTGTGCCGCGACGACCCCGGGCGTGAGTTGACGCTCGTTGTGGATTCAAGCGTGCGTGCCTTGACCGAGGTATGGGCGGGCGACCGCACACCGCGGGAGGTGCTTGAGTCGCGAGAGCTGCGTGTGGATGGCGCAGCGCAGGATGCGCAAAACCTGTGGCGCTGGCTGGGTACGAGCGCGTTTGCCAGTACCCGGAGCTCGGCGCGTTAGCCGTTCAAGTAAAACGAGCGGCTACAGCCCACTGAACATCCCGATAATCACGGCATTGACCAGGTCAATGAAGAATCCGCACACCAGCGGCACGATCAGAAAGGCCTGGTGAGCCGCACCGTACTTCTGGGTCACGGTCGTCATATTGACGATGGCTGTCGCGGTGGAACCCAGCGCAATACCACCGAAGCCTGAAGCGATCACGCTGGCTTCGTAATTGCGGCCCATGAAGCGAAAGACCAGAAAATACGTATAGAGCACGGTCAACAGGATCTGCAGGGTCAATGCGCAGGCAATGAATAGCAGCGCGCCGCTGAGCTGCCACAACTGCAAGCCCATCAACGCCATGGTCAGGAACATGCCCAGGCAGACATCGGAAATCAGCGACAGGCCCTGGCTGGCGCCGCTCCAGGATTTCAGGCGCTGCTCGCCGATCAGCCCCCGGACGAGGTGGTGAATGACGATACCGGCGAACAGACAACTGACGAACTTGGGCAGGGTGATCCCGCTGTCGACCAGCAGCAGGTTGAGCCCATAACCGAGCATCAAGGTCAAATTGAGCCACATCCACGCCCAGAGCACGTCGTAGTAGTCCAATGGCTTGCTTTGCTGTTGTTCGAGGATGCCGATTTCCAGCGCCGCATCCCCGGATGGCGTCAGTTGATGGCGACGGATCAGGCGGTTGGCGATAGGGCCGCCGATCACACAAGCGGCAATCAGGCCAACGGTGTTGCTGGCGATCCCCAATTCGTGCGCGTTCTGGATGCCCAGCCTTTCGACGAACAGCGGTGCCCAGGCCAGGGTCGTGCCGACCCCTCCGGTGAGGGAAATCGAGCCCACCATCAGGCCAGCCTTGGGATCAAGCCCGAAAACCTCGGCCATGCCCATGCCCAGCGCGTTCTGCAGGAAAATGAACACCGCAGCGAGCACCAGCAGGATCAGCAGTGGTCGCCCACCCTTGATCAGCTGGCGCATGTCCGACCTCAAGCCGATACCGGCAAAGAAATAGAGCAGCATGGTGTCGCGAACTTGTAGATCGAACTCGACCTGGATGTTGAGACCGAAGTACAACAGACTCGTGACCGCCGCACACACAAAGCCGCCGACCACCGATTCTGGAATACAGTATTGACGCAGCAAGGTGCTGTGCTGGACCAGCGTCTTGCCCAGGAAGAGCAGCAGGATGGCCAGGGTGAAGCTCACCAGTCCATGAACAGCGAAGAGTTGGGCGGTCATCTATAGCCTATTGAAAAACCTCAAAAAAATATTATCCAGTGTCGATCGCACGGTTTTGCGACCTGGATCAATGAAAGTACAGATCGCCGATGAATCCGGATGCGGTCAAGGCCCGGGTTCGGCGAAGTGAGTCAAGCACCTGATCCCGGAACACGCAATCGCCGGAGCAGGGGAGCGTACCCTTGAGACTGACCTGGAGCCTTGCATGAAAGTTGGCGTGATCTCCGATACCCATGGCCAGCTCCGCAACGAAGCACTCGCGGCGTTGCAGGGCTGTGAACGAATCATTCATGCCGGCGACATCGGAAAGCCGCAAGTACTCGAACAACTGGCGTTGATTGCGCCACTGCATGTCGTGCGCGGGAACAATGACCTGGCAGCTGCGTGGGCGGAACATCTCGCCGACCACCTGAGTTTCGAACTTGAGGGATGGCAGACGTTGCTGGTGCATGACATTGCCGATGCACCGGCAGTGCTGGCGCCAGGCACGAGGCTGGTGATTACCGGGCATTCCCACAAGCCGTGCATTGAGTGGCGCGGTGAACGGCTGTACCTCAATCCAGGCAGTGCAGGGCCGCGACGGTTCAAGTTACCGGTGACATTGGCGTTGCTTGACGTGCAAGAGGGGTCGATTGAACCGCGTCTGGTTTCGTTGCTGGAGTGTGGGTTTTCTTAGAGGCGGGTGTTGCATGTCTTTGATAAAGAGGGCAACAAGCAAGGCTGAATTGAGGGGGTAGAGGGGGCAATGGAATGCCCCATTTAAAAATCTTCTGCCTCGGGCGCCCGAAAGGCCTTGCTGTAGAAACCGGACTGGTCGAAACAGCAGACCTGCTTCTTGCCGGATGCAAGCATATCGCAGGCATCACCTATTCGTTTTGCGCGCGTCTTGAGTTGCTTGGCTGAAGTAATCCAGTGTATCCAGTCTACCCGTGCGAGGGTCGTCGTATTCTTCCAGACTTCATGAGCCTGTGGAGTGGATGCCAGTGCCTCCTGAAAATCTGCGGGGATCTCAGGCTCGGGTTCCTTTTTCACGGGGGTCAGCTCGAGGGTGACGACATCCCCAACGGCCGCGCCTGCGGCTGCGAGTAGCTCGCCACTGACCTGCAACCAATGGCTCAACTGACCGTCCGGCTCAAGGGTTGCCTGGAAAGGGTGCCCATTGATTGTGCCTTCAACGGTCGTCCTACCTCGCCTCGGAAGTAGTTCACTCACTTCTCTTGGCAGCACTACGAACGCCCACGACGTATCATTACCAGGCTTTGTCGGACGAAGAAGTTTTGCTTCGAATCGGGATTTCATCATCACGGCCTCCTTACCGCAAAGTCTAAGTTCGCACCTGGTGGCCCATATCAGCGGTTATTGCGCAAGATGAAGAAATTCAAAGCGCCGGCCAGGCAAAGCCACACTAGATATGGAAACAGGATCAAGCCGGTGATGACATCAAGCCGCAAAGCCAGAACCACCATTACAGCGACCACAAGCCAAAGCAGCGTGAGGATCACCATGCTGGCGAGAATACGTTGAGCGCCGAAAAACACCGGCGTCCACAGCGTATTCAGTGCAATCTGCGCGGCCCACAAAGCCAGCACTACCTGACTATCAGGTATCTGGGTCAGGCGATACCCAGCCCAGGCGAGCAACAGGTAAATAGTCGTCCAGGCGACTGGAAACAGCCAGTTGGGCGGCGTGAAACCGGGTTTGGCGAGAGATTCGTACCACTGGCCCGGTTGGAAAAAAATGCCTGTGCTGGCCGCAGCCCCGCAGGCCAGGAGAAAAATGTAAAAAGTCATCACTATTCCTTTGTGGAGTTCCGTGTCTTGAGTTGCGAAGGCATGTCCGCAGCATTAAGTAGAAGACGCTTTGTGAAGAGAATAGTTTGGGTTTGCGGATGGCATTTTTCTGCTGACCGAAAGTGAGCCAATAATCACGATTTTTCAGCATTACCGAGGTGTGTTTATGAACAACGTCAAAAAGGTGGTCATCGAGGACTGGGAGGGTGATGGCTGCATTCGTATCCCAGATGAGACATTGCAGGAGATGGGAGTCGACGTCGGAGACACCCTCTACCTGATCGAAGAGTATGTGGGTACGACTCGCTGTGTCGTGCTCAGTAAGACCCCACGAGTCGCTGATCGCACCGATGAGCTGGTCAGGTATTGGAGTGAAAACTAGAGTGCCTGGACTATCTGGTCCTCACAATGTCCTTCGCTTATGAGCAAACGAGTAAGGCGGTTTTGCAAAAAAATCTGAAAAACTGACGACCAACGGGTGCCTTCTAATCGTAACTATAGGTATTTAATAAGTTTTTTTGAGTTCGTGCTTGACGCCCCAGCAGTAAAAAACGTTTAATTGCGCCGCGGCCCAGATAGCTCAGTCGGTAGAGCAGGGGATTGAAAATCCCCGTGTCGGCGGTTCGATTCCGTCTCTGGGCACCACCTTTCGCTTTCAGGTGGCTTCAACACCACCCGAAACACCCCAAGAAACCCGCCTTGTGCGGGTTTTTTGTTATCTGCGTTTTTTCATTTACTCCGCCGCCTGCGCCCGCAAGCGCCGCCCAATCACATCCATCAAGTCACAGCCATCACGCAACGGAATCGCCAGCAGCTTGGAAAAGTCCGACAATACCACCGTATCGCAACCAATCTCGGCGCGAAAGGCGATGTTCTCCAGTACCTGCGTCACCGTGCGAATGCGGTAATCCGCCATGGCTTGCAGAACGTCGAGTGGGGCTTGGGTGTCGATGAGCAGGGAGGCCGGGATCAGGTCGATTCCGGTGAGGGGCATGTATCTTTCCATAGGTGAAAACTCCGATCAGTGCAAAGGTGGACTGTCCCTCATTCGTCGCCAAACAAATGGGTGACAGCTGTACGCAGGTTGGCGAACCGGGATCGGAATCCGGCAGACCCGAAGGTCTCCCGCGCACAGCTGCCATAAAGACAGCTTTGCGAACGTGCAAAAGCACCTGCAAGAAAGCACAGAGCTTTTGCATCCGATCAGTCAGGTCGCCAAACCTGAGTCGCCATTTGGGCGACGGGGCGGACTATAAGCTTCATCGGATCGATGGGCAAGGTGAGGCATTCCGAGCTTTATGTAGGACCTGTGATGATGAGATCTCAGACCTTTCCCATCACTTTGCTGGAAATCCAAACACAGACCTGAGATGGTCATCGCCCGTTGGTTTCCGCCACCGAAGCTATCCTCAATCAACACGCCAGCCGTCGAGATGGACCTCCACCCAATGCAAACCCCAGCCCAACCGCAACGCGCCCTCTGGAAAACCTACCTGCTGTTCCTTGCTCCCATGGTGCTGTCCAATTTCCTGCAATCCATGTCTGGCACCGTCAACAGCATCTACATCGGCCAGATGCTCGGCACCCAGGCTCTGGCGGCCGTGTCCGGCATGTTCCCCATCGTGTTCTTTTTCATCGCCCTGGTCATCGGCCTCGGCGCGGGGGCGGGTGTGTTGATCGGGCAAGCGTGGGGGGCACGGGAGACGCATTTGGTGAAGGCGATTGCCGGGTCGACGTTGTTGTTGGGGTTGTTGATCGGGTTGGTGGCAGCCGTGGTGGGTAGTGTGTTCGCACGGTCTTCCTTGGTGGGGTTGGGGACGCCGGGGGATGTGCTGGACGATGCGGTGGCGTATGCGCATGTGATGTTGTGGTTCATGCCGACGTTGTTGGTATTTGTGCTGTTCACGCAATTGTTGCGCGGAGTGAGCGATACGTTGTCGCCTTTGTTGGCGCTGGTGGTGTCGACCTGTATCGGCCTGGCACTGACGCCGGCGTTGATTCGTGGGTGGTTGGGGTTGCCGCCGATGGGGATTCAGAGTGCGGCGTTTGCCGGGTTGGCGGGCAACCTGGCGGCGATGGGGTGGCTGGCGTGGCGCTTGATTCGCAAGGGCCATCCGTTGGCGCCGGACCGGGAATTTTTTGCGGCAATGAAGCTGGACATGGCGATTCTAGGCAAGGTGTTGCGCATCGGTTTGCCCACCGGGTTGCAGATGGTGGTGTTGTCGTTGTCAGAGCTGGTGATCCTGGCGCTGGTGAACCAGCACGGTTCCCAGGCGACGGCGGCGTACGGCGCGGTGACGCAGATCGTCAATTACGTGCAGTTCCCGGCGCTGTCGATTGCGATCACGGCGTCGATCCTCGGCGCGCAGGCGATCGGGGCCGGGCGCATCGAGCGAATCGGGCCGATCCTGCGCACGGGGTTGATGATCAACGTGTGCCTGACCGGTGGGTTGGTGGTGTTGGGGTATTTGCTGTCGCACTGGTTGCTGGGCTCGTTCCTCACCGAGGAGGCTACGCGCAGCATGGCCGAGCACTTGTTGCACATCATGCTCTGGAGCCTGCTGGTGTTCGGCTTCCAGGCGATCATCGGCGGCATCATGCGCGCCAGCGGCACGGTGATGGTGCCGGTGGCGATTTCGATTGTGTGCGTGGTGGGCGTGCAGTTGCCGGTGGCGTATCTGCTGGATGCGCGGTTTGGGTTGCAAGGGGTGTGGATGGCGTTTCCGGTGGCGTATCTGGGGATGCTGGCGTTGCAGACGCTGTATTACAAGCTGGTGTGGCAGCATCAGAAGATCGAGCGGTTGGTGTAGGGAGGGCTTTAGAGGTGTGGTGGTTGGGCGGGTCAAAGCCTGTGGGCGATTGTTGTTGAAGTACATATCCATTGCTGCGGTAACGGCCACTTATGGTTTCGCTTTTACAGCGACTCCCTTTTTCAAACGCCGGAGTGCCGGCCC
>NZ_JASCAE010000112.1:0-9125 GCF_029967975.1 Pseudomonas sp. V98_8 | reverse complement strand
AGCCCTTGGTTACTTGGGGCTCTTCCAAGTGACTCGCTGTAAGAGCGAAACCCTAAGTGGCCGTTACCGCAGGAATGGATATGTACTCCGTCAACAATCAATAGGTCGGCTGCCAGGCCGCCATCGTTTGAAAATCTTAAGTACGCATCCCCCGCCCACTCACCAGCAGCCGCGCACAACCGATGTACAGCACGATCGTCGCCACCACCATGAACGTAATCGCAATGCTGATCCGAATATCCGACACCCCGAGAATGCCGTAACGGAACGCATTGACCATATGCAGCACCGGGTTGGCCAGGGACACGGTCTGCCAGAACGGCGGCAGCAACGAGATCGAGTAGAACACCCCCCCCAGATAGGTCAAGGGCGTCAGCACAAACGTCGGGATGATCGAGATGTCATCGAAGTTGCGCGCAAACACGGCGTTGATGAAGCCCAGCAGCGAGAAGATGGTCGCAGTCAGCACCACCACCAGAATGGTCACGCCCAGGTGATGCACCTGTAGATCAGTGAAGAACAGCGACAACAGCGTCACGATGATCCCGACCATCAAGCCGCGCAGCACGCCGCCGAGGGTGTAGCCGATCAGGATGGTGTGCGGCGACACCGGTGACACCATCAATTCTTCGATGGAGCGCTGGAATTTGCTGCCGAAGAAACTCGATACCACGTTGCCGTAGGAGTTGGTGATCACCGACATCATGATCAGGCCCGGCACGATGTACTCCATGTAAGTGAAGCCACCCATATCGCCGATTTGTCGACCGATCAGGTTGCCGAAGATCACGAAGTACAGAACCATGGTGATCGCCGGCGGCAGCAGGGTCTGCGGCCAGATCCGGGTAAAGCGCCGGACCTCACGGTAAACGATGGTATTGAGGGCAACGAGGTTGGGCTGCAGCTCGGAACTCATACCGCCACCTTCGACAGATTTTTCTCCACCAGGGACACGAACAACTCCTCGAGGCGATTGGTTTTGTTACGCAGGCTCAGCACTTCAATGTTCTGTTGGGCGAGCTGAGTGAACAGCGCAGTGATGCCCATGCTTTTGTCCACCTGGACTTCCAGGGTGTGGGCATCGAGCAAGCGTGACGGATAGCCGATCAACTGTGGCGGCGCGCTTACGCTGCCCTTCAGATCCAGCAGGAAAGTCTCGACGTGCAGCTGGCCGAGCAACTGTTTCATGCTGGTGTTCTCGACGATGGTGCCGTGATCGATGATGCCGATATTGCGACACAACTGCTCAGCCTCTTCCAGATAGTGCGTGGTGAGGATGATGGTGATGCCTTTCTTGTTCAGCTCGGTAAGGAAGGTCCACATCGAGCGGCGCAGTTCGATGTCCACTCCGGCAGTCGGTTCGTCGAGGATCAGCAGGCGCGGTTCGTGGACCAGCGCACGGGCGATCATCAGGCGACGCTTCATGCCGCCGGACAGCGAACGCGACGGCACATCGCGCTTGTCCCACAGGCCAAGCTGGGTCAGGTATTGCTCGGCGCGTTCCTTGGCAACTTTCGCCGGGATGCCGTAGTAACCCGCCTGGGTCACGACGATGTCGAAGGTCTTTTCGAACTGGTTGAAGTTGAACTCCTGGGGTACGACGCCGATGCAGCGCTTGAGCGCCGCCGGGTTCTTGTCCAGGTCGTGGCCGAAGATATTCACCGTGCCGCTGGTCTTGTTCACCAGGGTCGAAAGAATGCCGATGGTCGTGGATTTGCCGGCGCCGTTGGGGCCGAGCAAGGCGAAGAAGTCACCTTCGGCGACATCCAGATCGATACCACTCAAGGCCTGGAAACCGTTGCCGTAGGTTTTGGTTAGCTGCCGGATGGACAGAGCGGAACTCATATCGGATTACGCACCAAGAAGGGAAGAAAGGGACAGATATGGGCGGGCGGCGAGCAATGCAACCGCGGCGCATCAGTGCAATGGTGCTTGTCGCCGCCGCACAAGTACAGTCAAGTGTGTCGATAGTGAGTATTAAGTCAACGCGGTCATGACTGCCTTGCGATACGCCGGACGCTCTTTCAACCGTGCGTACCAGGCCTGCAGATGGGGCTGCGGCGAGCGTTCGATCGGCATCTCGAACCAGGCATAAATGAAACTCCCCAGGGGAATGTCGCCCATGCCGATCTCGTCACCGGACAGGTATGGCTGGCTCGCCAGCGCCTGATCGGCCATCGCCAGCAGCGCTTCGCATTCCTTGATTGCAGCCTGGATCGCAGGCCAGTCCTGTTGATCGGCCGGGGTGCGCATTACGCCCCAGAACACCGTACGGAACGGTCCTGCCAAACTCGAAGTGGTCCAGTCCATCCACTTCTCGGCGCTGGCCCGCGCTTGCAGATCTGACGGATACCACGGAGTGTTCGGCGCATGCCTGGCCATCAGGTAGCGGACGATGGCGTTGGATTCCCACAACACGAATCCATCGTCTTCAATCACCGGCACGCGGCCATTGGGGTTCATGGCACGGTACTCGGGCGTATCGACAACACCAAAGGCACCGCCCGCATCAATGGCTTCATAGGCCAGGCCCAATTCCTCGGCGGCCCACAATGGTTTTCTGACATTCGATGAATTTTTCCGACCCCAGATCTTCAGCATGACCGCCTCTTTATGGATGAATGCGCAGGCAGCATACGCCGGATCAGGCGCGACTCAAATCGCTGCGCATGTCTCCCAGCAGCGGCGCAAGATGCTCGCCGAACAGGTGCGGATAGCACTTTTCAAGGTGTTCGAAGAAGAACTTTTCCGGCACGTCGGTGAACTGGCCGTGGTCGATCAGGTACTCCATCAGCTTCTCACCGTCGCGATTAAAGGGATGAAATACGCTGTCATTGATCCCGTCGAATTCCAGCGGCGCCACATTGAATAAGTCGCACAGGCCCTGGTTGAACGCCGGAGTGGCCTTGACCCAACGACCATTCAAATAGAGCTCGGTGTAGCCGTGCATGGCGAACACGTCGCTCTTGAGCAATTCGAGCAGGCGCGGGGTCGACAGATGATTGCGCACGTCCGCCAGACCGATGCGTGCAGCAATCCCGCAGTGCCGCGCGGCACCGGCCAGCAGCGTGGCTTTGGGCACGCAATAACTCTCCCCGCTCGCCAGCGCATAACTGCCACGCAAGGTCTGCGGGTCACGGCTGAAGGTGTACGGGTTGTAGCGCACCGCCTCGCGCACGGCGTAATAGAGCTGAATCGCTTGCTCGAGCGGGTCGCGACTGGCACCACGATGTTTTTCGGCGAACTCCACCACGCAAGGGTGGTCACTATCGATGAAGCGGCCGGGGCTCAGATACTCGTGCATGCGGGCAATCTCCAGGGCAAGCCCCGAGTCTAGCGAGAGGTTAAGCACAGAGATAACGACGTTTCGGCCAAACATGGGCGCTTTGCCGCCCGCTCAATGAACGATTTTTCACGGTCTGTCACACCTAAGGCCTACACAATCATCCAGGGTTTCCCACGATTTCAGTCACCTCGCTCTGACCACCCCGTTTCGCGGATGCCGTCTAAGCTCTGTGGGTTGGTTCGCCCTGGGTTCACGGAGGATTAAATATGCTGCTGTTGTGGATACTGGTTCTGGTTGTCGGGATAGCTTATTTAGCCCACCGTCGTATCGCGCCGCTGCCTGCCCTGGGCATCGTGGCTGTGTTTCTGCTGGCAATGGGCGCATTCAGCCGCGCACCGGGCTGGCTGCTGTTGATTTTCTGGGTGCTCACCGCCGCCGTGGCGGCGCCTCTGCTATTGCCTGACCTGCGCCGCAAATTCTTCAGCGCACCGATGTTCAACTGGTTTCAGAAAACCCTGCCGCCGATGTCGGACACCGAACGCGACGCCATCGAAGCCGGTACGGTGTGGTGGGACGGCGAGCTGTTCAGCGGTCGTCCGGACTGGAACAAACTGCTCTCCTATCCCAAGGTGCAACTGAACGAGGAAGAACAGGCTTTCATCGACGGTCCGACCGAAGAGCTCTGTGCCATGGTCAGCGACTGGCAGCTCGGTCAAACCATGGACTTGCCGGCCGAGGCCTGGACTTACATCAAGGACAACGGCTTTTTTGCCCTGATCATTCCCAAAGAGTTTGGCGGCAAGGGGTTCTCGGCCTACGCCCACTCGCAAGTGGCGATGAAACTGGCCAGTCACAGCGGCGATCTGGCTTCTACCGTGATGGTCCCCAACTCCCTCGGCCCGGCCGAACTGTTGCTGCACTACGGCACCGACGAGCAACGTAACCATTACCTGCCACGCCTGGCGCGCGGCGACGAAATTCCCTGCTTTGCGCTGACCGGCCCTCTCGCGGGTTCGGACGCGGGCGGCATGCCTGACACCGGGGTGATCTGCAAAGGCGAATGGGAAGGCAAGGAAACCCTCGGCCTACGCCTCAATTGGGAAAAGCGCTACATCACCCTGGGCCCGGTCGCCACCCTGCTCGGCCTGGCGTTCAAGGCGTACGACCCGGACCACCTGCTGGGTGAAGAGGAAGACCTGGGTATCAGCCTGGCACTAATTCCAACCGATCTGCCCGGCGTGGAAATCGGCCGCCGTCACCTGCCCCTGGGGGCGGCGTTCATGAACGGTCCGAACTCCGGCAAGGACGTGTTCGTGCCGCTCGATTACCTGATCGGTGGCCAGGAAATGCTCGGCAAGGGCTGGATGATGCTGATGAATTGCCTGTCCGTCGGGCGTTCGATTTCCTTGCCGGCAGTGGGCACCGGCATGGCCAAGTTCACCAGCCTGGTGACCGGCCAGTACGCGCAGATTCGCGAGCAGTTTAACGTGCCGATTGGCGCTTTCGAAGGCATCCAGGAAGCCATGGCGCGCATCGGCGGCAATGCCTGGATGATGGACGCCGCGCGGATGCTGACTGCCAACGCGGTGGACCTCGGCGAGAAACCGTCGGTACTGTCGGCGATTCTCAAGTACCACCTCACCGAGCGTGGCCGCGAGTGCATCAGCCAGGCGATGGATGTACACGGCGGCAAGGCGATCATCATGGGGCCGAACAACTACCTGGGCCGCAAATGGAACGGCGCACCGATCTTCATTACCGTGGAAGGCGCGAACATTCTTTCGCGCAACCTGATGATCTTCGGCCAGGGCGCGATTCGCTGCCACCCCTTCGTGCTCAAGGAAATGGCCCTGGCCACTCGGGAGGACAAGGATCAGGCACTCACCGAGTTCGATGGCCTGCTGCTCAAGCACATCGGCTTTGCCGTGGGCAACGCCGCCAGCACGCTGGTGCTGAACCTCGGTTTCGGGCACCTGGAGCACGTACCGGGCGACAAGCTCAGCCAGGGTTATTTCCGCGCGCTGAACCGTCAGGCAGCCGCATTCGCCCTGCTCGCAGACCTCAGCATGATGCTGCTCGGCGGCGAACTGAAACGGCGCGAACGCCTGTCGGCACGATTGGGTGATGTGCTGAGCAACCTGTATCTGGCCAGCGCCGCGCTCAAGCGCTACAACGACCTCGACTCGCCGGAATACATGAAGCCGCTGTTTACCTGGGCCATGGAGGAAAGCCTCGGTCACGGCGAGCGGGCCATGGATGAATTGCTGAACAACTTTCCGAGCAAGGTGCTGGCCTGCCTGCTGCGGGTGATCGTGTTCCCGTTCGGGCGTCGCCACAAAGGGCCGTCGGACAAACTCGGCGCCGAAGTCGCCGCCGTGATTGGCCGCGCCAAGGGGGATCCGGCCCTGGAGGAAGTGCTGCTGGGTTGCTATCGCCCGCAATCGGTCGAAGACCCTGTTGGCGTCCTGCAGCACACCTGCGATCAGTTGAACGCCGCGCTACCCATGCGTAAAAAACTGCATGTGGCGCTCAAGAGCGGCCAGGTCAAACCGGTCGCTGGAGAAAATGTCATCGATGCCGCACTGGAAGCCGGCGTGCTGCAACCGTTGGAAGCACACACGCTACGCGAGGCCGAAGTGGCACGTCGCAAAGTGATCGATGTCGATGCTTTCGACAAAGAGGAAATAGCACTGACCGATGGCAAGGTCCGCTGATCCATCCAGCGCACCATCATGGGAAAATGCGCGCGGGGGCTTTATACTCCCGCGCCCGTTTTGCTCTTGAGGACTAATCTCGTGTCCAACATCGTTGCCGATCATCTCGTTTTGCTCGACCATCTGCGCAGCATCCTGGTCGCCGTAGGTGAGGCCGAACAGGTTCCCGACGAAAGCCATGCCTTGTTCCTGGAGCGCTTCGACGAACTGCTTGCACTGCTGCCGGTCGACCCGATCGAAAGCCAATACCTGGGCCAGGACATCCTGTGCCAGGTCATCGCCCGCTACCCGCAAATCGCCCACCTGGTGCCACGCGACCTGCTTTGGTACTTCGCCGGTGACTGCCTGCATTACATGCCCGATGATGAAATCGACCTGTACCAGGCACTGGAAGAACGTCGTTTCGAAGCCGAACAGAATGACGAGCCTTTCGACTGGAACCAGGAAAAACAGCTGCTGTCCTTGTCCAATCAAGACAGTAAGCACTGATGCAAAAGGCCCGCATGATTGAACATGCGGGCCTTTTTTCAGGATCAAAAGATCGCAGCCTTCGGCAGCTCCTACATGGAAATCACGTACACCCTGTAGGAGCTGCTGAAGGCTGCGATCTTTTGATCTTTCCTCAGAACAACCCCTCACTTTCGGGCAGCTCATACTCCGAAACCGCAATATTCGAACTGCTCGACTTGCCCGGCTTGCCCAACGTCGGCTCCTTCTCCAGGCACTCCACCAGGTAATCGATCAACACCCGTAGCTTCGGTGGCAGGTATCGCGTGGGCGAGTACAGCAACCACGCGCCTCCGTGGTAGGACGCCAGGAAAGTCCAGTCTGGCAACACTTGCACCATCAATCCCTTCTCCAAGGCTCGACGCGCGGTGAAGTACGGCAGGCTGCCGATGCCGATGTGCTGCAGTACCGCGCCAAAACGTACGCCCGTGTGATTGGCGGCATATCGTCCGCGCACCCCGACGGTTACGGATTTGCTGCCCTTCTTGAACTTCCAGCGCGCATCGCTCGGGGTTTCGCCCAAGTAGATGCAACTGTGGTTGAGCAGGTCATGGGGGTGAGTCGGCGTACCGTGCTCAGCCAGGTATTGAGGGGTGGCGCAGAGTAAATGGTCGATGCTCAGCAGCTGTCGCCCCACCAACCCCGCTGGCGGCCGGTCGGTGATGCGAATCGCCAGGTCGACGTGATCGTCGATCAAATCCACCTGACGATCCTCAAGCAACAGCTCCACATCCACCTTGGGGTAACGGCGCAAAAACTCCGGCATATGCGGGTGAATCACAATTCGACCGACCGCTTTCGGCACGCTGAGGCGCACCACCCCTTCGGGCTCGTCGGTGAACTGGCCACTGATTTCCATCACTGACCGGGCGGCGTTGACCATTTCCTGACAGTGCTTGAAGACCTCCTCGCCACCGTCGCTCAACCGTAACTTGCGTGTGGTCCGTTGCAGCAGGCGAGTGGCCAGGGCCTTTTCCAGACGCGAGATACTGCGACTGACAGCCGAGGGCGAAGAGCCCAACTGGCGCGCGGCTTCGGAGAAACTGCCGGTTTCGACGACCTTGACGAAAATCGCCATTTCACCCAGCAACGGCAGTGGAAGATTTATGCTCACAACGCAACAGTCCTTTGATGTTTGAACGGATTATCACGCTAAACCGCGCTTCATATAATAAAAAATAGAAATTTGAATACGAGCATGGAATATGACGCTTCGCCTCTTTTTCCATAGTGATGACCTCAAGGCCAATGTGGAAGTCCTGAACTGCGCACCTCACGAGAGCGAATTTGCCGTGGTGCTGCGCGCAACCTTGTTTCACCCTCAGGGCGGCGGGCAACCTTGTGATACGGGCTGGATTGGCGACAGCCGGGTACTACGCGTAGTCCAGGACCCGGACCGGATCGTCCATTTCGTCGATCAGCCGATCAACCTTGGCATGACCTTGATTCGGGTGGATGAACAACCTCGCCAGATCAATACGCGCATGCATTCAGCCGGCCATCTGATTGGACACTTCGTCCAGGCCATGGGCTGGATGCCGATCAAGGCGCATCACTGGCCCGGTGAAGGGCGGGTGCAATTCAAACCGTCAGAATCGGCGCAGGACGTAGACGCGCAGACCGTGCAAAACGGCCTCGAACAGTGGATCGCCCATGACCTGCCGCGCCTGACGTCGCTGCGCGAAGGCGCCCGGGAAATCAGTTTTGGCGAACTGCCCGCCTATGGCTGCGGCGGCACACACGTACGTAGCCTGAAGGATTTGGGCTCGGTCACGATCACGTCGCTTTCCCAAAAGAAAGGCACGTTGTCCGTCCACTACCTCGTGGACTGAGTCCCCCCGACCTTCTGGAGTTGAGATGCTTTCTAATTACCTGGGCGAATTCCTGGCATTGGCGACGATTCACTTTCTGGCCGTGGTCGCACCCGGACCGGATTTCGCCGTGACGATTCGCCAGAGTGTGCGTTTCGGCCGAATGGTTGGCATTTGCACGGCACTGGGGATCGGCGCAGGGATTTCCGTGCACGTGCTGTATACCTTGCTCGGAGTCGGAGCGCTGATGCATACCACGCCCTGGCTATTGACGGTGGCCAAGGTCGTGGGTGGAGCCTACATTCTTTATCTGGGTGTCAGTCTGGTGCGCAGCCGGCCGAAATCCGTATTGGAAGGTGATCAGCCGACGGATCAGCCCGCCGTCGAGCAAACGCTGCTGAAGGCGTTCACGACAGGTTTTCTGACCAACGCCACCAATCCCAAGGCCACCCTGTTCTTCCTGGCGATCTTCACCACAATCATCAGCACCGCGACACCCCTGAAGATTCAGGCGCTATACGGTGCGTGGATGTGCCTTGTGAATGCCCTGTGGTTTGTGATCGTTGCCTTGTTCTTTTCAAGCAGCCGGGTCAGGTTGCTGTTCATGCGCATGGGACACTGGCTCGAACGCAGCATGGGGGTGGTCCTGATTCTGTTCGCCGGGCGGTTGATCCTGTCGATGTAAAACAGCGTCAGCACCTAAATCGCGCACAAACAAAAACGCCGCTCAATGAGCGGCGTTTTTGTTAAATATGGAGCGGGAAACGAGACTCGAACTCGCGACCCCGACCTTGGCAAGGTCGTGCT
>NZ_JASCAE010000111.1:0-9289 GCF_029967975.1 Pseudomonas sp. V98_8 | reverse complement strand
GACGGCCCATCGCGGCGACCCACGGAGCAATGCCGGAGTGAGGGCATGCCGAGCCTTAGCGAGGCACCGAGTGGTGGGGCAAAGCCTTTTGCTTACTTTTTGGCGTTTGAAAAAGTGAGTCGCTGTAAGAGCGAAACCATAGGAGGCCGTTACCGCAGCAATGGATATGTACCCCTAGACCGCGTCATCGTTCTTCGCCGGCAAGCCTGGCTCCTACAAGGGTTGTGGTTGTTTTCAGATCCCGGCCAGTGCCAGGTCCATCGCAAAATACGTGAAAATCAGATCAGCCCCTGCCCGCTTGATGGCGCCCAGGCTTTCGCGCACCACGCGATCTTCATCGATGGCCCCCGCCTGTGCGGCGAACTTGATCATCGCGTACTCCCCGCTCACCTGATACGCCGACAAGGGCAGGCGCGAGGCTTCGCGAATCTCGCGGATGATGTCGAGGTACGCTCCGGCCGGCTTGACCATCAGCGCATCGGCGCCTTCCTGTTCGTCCAGCAGCGACTCCCTCACCGCCTCACGACGATTCATCGGGTTCATCTGGTAGCTTTTGCGATCGCCCTTGAGCGCGCTGCCGCCAGCTTCGCGGAACGGTCCATAGAGCGCCGAGGCGAACTTGGTCGAATAGGCCATGATCGCCGTCTGGGTGAACCCGGCGGCATCGAGCGCCCGGCGAATAGCCTGGACCTGCCCGTCCATGGCGGCCGATGGGGCAATCACGTCAGCACCGGCACGGGCAGCAGCCACCGCCTGTTTGCCGAGGTTGAGCAGGGTCTGGTCATTATCGACCTCCAGGTTGTGCATCACCCCGCAATGCCCGTGGTCGGTGTACTCACAAAAACAGGTATCGGACATCACGATCATTTCCGGCACGGCATCCTTGGCGATACGCGACATGCGCGACACCAGGCCATTGTCGTTCCAGGTATCGCTGCCGTTGCTGTCCAGGTGATGGGACACGCCAAAGGTCATCACCGACTTGATCCCGGCACGGGCATATCGCTCGATCTCCCCCGCCAGCTTCGATTCCGGAATGCGCATCACACCGGGCATGCTCTTGATCGGCACGAAATCGTCGATTTCTTCTTCGACGAAAATCGGCAGTACCAGGTCATTCAAGCTGAACTCGGTTTCCTGGAACAGACTGCGCAGGCTTGCATTGCGGCGCAGACGGCGTGGGCGTGCTTCGGGGAACTGACTGGACATGGAGATGCCTCAAAAAACGAAAAACAGGACGAAAGTCGTAGAGGGGGCAAAGCTTATGCCCTGCAAGGTGCAGGGCACAAATCACCCGGGAGAAATTACCCTTACCGCACCCGCAATAATCGCTCCCGCACAGGTCGGGTCAATCAAAGGGCCAGCGTGCCGTCGATACAGGTCACCACCGCCCCGCCGATCCAGATGTCCTCCCCCACCTGTTCCACCTGGATGCGCCCCGCGCGGCCCATCGTCAATCCCTGGCTGACCACGTAGCGGGCCGGCGCCAGCCCTTCACCGAGCAGCCATTGGGCAATCCCGGCGTTGAGGCTGCCCGTGGCCGGATCTTCGGGCATACCGTCACCAGAAATGAATGCGCGGACTTCGAACTGCGCTTCATCGCCATCGCGCTCCGCTTGCCACGGCGCGATGACACCCACGGCGAGGCCGAGCATGTGCGAATGGTCCGGTCGCAAGTCCAGGACTTGCTGGCGATCCGCGAGCATCACCGCCAGCCAGCCCGCACCGTTATCAACCCATTGCGCGCGGACAATCGCCTGCGGCTCCAGTCCCAGGCCCAAGCACACACGCGCCATCAGACTGGCGTCCACCGGCCCGGTCTTGAGCAGTGGCGGAGCGAGAAACGCCAGCTCCGCGCCCTGCCGACGGACCCGCACCAGGCCGACACCGCACTCCTGGATAATCTCTTCCCCCTCGGGCACACCCCCGGCTTCAAGCCAGGCATGGCAAGTGCCCAGCGTCGGATGTCCGGCGAACGGCAACTCCTTGAGGGTGGTGAATATCCGCACCCGATAATCGGCACGGGGATCCTGTGGTTCCAGGATGAACGTGGTTTCGCTGAGATTGGTCCAGGTCGCGAACGCCGCCATGCGTTCATCGCTCAGCTTGTCGGCACCAAACACCACCGCCAGCGGATTGCCTTTGAGTGGTACGCGACTGAAGACATCGACTTGCTTGAAATTGAATGAATGCATGGCCGTCCCTGGTCCTGATCAGATCGTATCGTTTGGCTTGGGGATTTCCAGCCCGCGCTTGACCGCCGGCCGCGCCAGGAATTTCTCCAGCACCCGCGTGACGTTGGGGAAGTTCTGGATGCCGACCAGGTCGCCGGCTTCATAGAAACCGATCAGGTTGCGCACCCACGGGAAGGTCGCGATATCGGCGATGGTATAGCGCTCGCCCATGATCCAGTCGCGCCCTTTCAAGCGTGCATCGAGGACACTGAGCAGGCGTTTGCTCTCCTCGACGTAGCGGTCACGCGGACGCTTGTCTTCGAAGTCCTTGCCGGCGAATTTATTGAAGAAGCCGAGCTGGCCGAACATCGGGCCAATGCCGCCCATCTGAAACATCAGCCACTGAAGGGTCTCGTAGCGCGCCGCCGATTCCTGGGCCAGCAATTGCCCGCTCTTGTCGGCGAGGTAGATCAGGATCGCCCCGGACTCGAACAGCGGCAACGGCTGGTCGTCCGGACCATGGGGATCGAGAATGGCCGGGATCTTGTTGTTCGGGTTCAGCGACAGGAACTCGGGCGAAAGCTGGTCATTGGTGTCGAAGCCGACGCGATGGGGCTCATAGGGCAGGCCGATCTCTTCGAGCATGATCGAAACCTTGACGCCATTGGGGGTCGGCAAGGAATACAACTGAATCCACTCAGGGTAGCGTGCCGGCCATTTGCGGGTGATGGGGAACGCAGACAAATCGGTCATGGGAGCCTCCACGAGAAATTGAGAATGCCGATCATAAAGGAGATGACCCGGACTGCGGCGTCTGGCGCCATGATTATCGCTGATGGTCAAGATCAAGCGAGATCACTGTGTTTGTCTGACCGCTCGTGTAGGGTGTCCATAATTTCGCAACATCCTGTCGATAACCTTTGCTGCAACCCGCCAAAGGTTATCGGTAGAGTGCTGCGCTCTCGGCCGGAATCGAACCAAACGGGCTTCAGGGGACTCTGAGTAATGTCCCTTTGATACGGAACGGCTCCACGACATGGAAAACACCCGACGCAGGAAAGTCGCGGTGCAAAGGTTTGTCAGCCTTAACCCAATGCGCTGAAGAACCTTTTATTCAATGATCAATCCCTTGAAATTCACCCGACACTTTAAACATCGTGCGTATTTGCTCCTGCCCGCCTTGCTGGCAGCCAGCGCGTTGTTTTTGGCGCTGGAGTCCAGCGAAAGCCGCGCCCAGCCGGTGGATGGCACCCAGACCCTGGTGTTCCTGCGCCATGCGGAAAAGCCCGAGGGCGGCCTGGGCCAGCTCAATTGCCAGGGCTTGAACCGCGCCATCGACCTGGCCACCCTGCTGCCAGAAAAATTCGGCAAGGCCGACTACGTGTTCGCCGCCAACCCGACGCGCAACGTCGAGGAAGGCGAACTGGACAATTCCTACAGCTACATCCGCCCCTTGATGACCATCAGCCCCAGCGCGATCAAGCTCGGTTTGCCGGTGAACATCGACTTCTCGGCCAACGACACCAGTGACCTGGCCGATGAACTGCTCCACGACAAGTACCACAACTCGGTCATCTATACGGCCTGGTCCCACGGCTATCTGCCAGAACTGATCAACAAGGTCGCCGGTGAAGCCGTTGGCCAGAAACAGAAGATCACCGAGGACTGGGAATCGAGCGACTATGACTCGCTGTACGTGCTGACCCTGACCTGGCACAACGGCAAGGCCAGCCTGCAGAGCCATAGCTACAAGCAGGGGCTGGATAACGGGCAGGAGAGTTGCCCGACCTGATTCTGGGGTACCTGATAGGGCGCCTTCGCGAGCAGGCTCGCTCCCACGGTAGATCTTCAATAAACGCCGAATTTGTGTACGCCGAAGATTTACGGTGGGAGCGAGCCTGCTCGCGAAGGGGCCGGCAAGACCACCCTCACCCGCGCTGAATGCCCCGCTCGCGCAAATACTCCAACACCGCCCCCCGCTCCCCGGCAAACTCGATCCGCGCCCCTTTCTTCTCCCGCTGAAAGGCATACATCGGGTCGTAATACTCAACCAGCAAGCCCTCGATCCAGCCCCGGTGCAAATCCACCGCACCACTGCGCCCTTGCTCGGCCAAAGCCTCTTCCATCAGGATCAGCATGCGCCGGTGCCGCTCGCCGCCCAGTCGCTTTTGCACATTGTCCAGGCTCGCCAGCAAGCGCTCGGAAAACAGCGCAAAACCTTCCTCGCCATGCACCGCGATGAACTCGGCACACAGGTCCACCACGTAATCGCGCAGGATTCGCTCGATCCGCCCCTCCAGGCTGTCTTCGAGCCAGACCATCGGGAACTGTTGCATACCCTGGTACAGCGGCAGTGGCAGTGCACAACTGCCGACCGCGCGGCTTTCGTCTTCGAGCACGAACTGTTCGACACCGCGGGCGCGCTTTTTCAGCACGTCCACGGCCAGGCGGTTTTCAAAATCGATGTTCGACGGCTGGCCAGTAACGCGCTTGCCGAAACTGGAACCGCGATGGTTGGCATGTCCCTCAAGGTCCAGGCCGTTGTCCAGTTGCGTGAGCAGCTCGGTTTTACCAGTGCCGGTCATGCCGCCCAACAAGACGAAATCGCATTGGGCCACGGCCTGGTCGAGGGTTTCCAGCAAGAAGGTGCGCATGGCCTTGTAGCCGCCGCCTACCCGCGGATAGTCGATGCCCGCCTCGTCCTTGAGCCATTGCTGGACGATCTGCGAGCGCAGGCCACCACGAAAACAATACAACAGGCCATCAGGATGGGCCCGGGCAAAATCCGCCCAGGCCTGGATGCGCTCGGCCTTGATGGCGCCGGACACCAATTGATGGCCCAGCTCAACAGCCGCCTGCTGCCCGTATTGCTTGTAACAGGTACCGATCCGCTGCCGTTCGTGATCATTCATCAGCGGCAGGTTGACCACGCCGGGAAACGAGCCCTTGAGAAACTCGACCGGCGCACGAGCATCCATCATTGGCCGGTCGTTGAGAAAAATGTCGCGGTAATCAGTGCAGTCGACGGGCATCACGACACCTCGACCGCGCGGCTATGTCGCTCGACCAGTTCGCCGATTGGCGTCAGGTTCAGCCCCAGTTCAGCGGCGACTGCGAGAAACTCGGCATTGCCCTCGGGCGTCACGGCGACCAGCAGGCCACCGCTGGTTTGCGGGTCGCACAGCACGCGCTTGTGCAGCTCCTGGAGGCGCCCGAGCTTGTCGGCGTAGCTGTCGAAATTGCGCAATGTGCCACCCGGCACACAGCCCTGGTCGATGTAATACTCGACGCCCGGCAAGCGTGGCACCCGTTCATATTCGATGCGGGCGGTGAGGCCGCTGCCATCGGCCATTTCCACCAGGTGCCCAAGCAGGCCGAAACCGGTGACATCGGTCATCGCGGTAACGCCGTCCAGCTTGCCAAAACGGCTGCCGGGTTTGTTCAGGGTGCACATCCAGTCGCGGGCCAGGCCCACATCGGCGCTGCGCAATTTGCCCTGCTTCTCGGCCGTGGTGAGCACGCCGATGCCCAAGGGCTTGGTCAGGTACAACAGGCAACCGGCCGTGGCCGTGTCATTGCGCTTCATGTGGCGCTTTTGCACCAAACCGGTGACGGCCAGACCGAAGATCGGCTCCGGTGCGTCGATCGAATGCCCGCCCGCCAAGGGTATCCCGGCCTCATCGCACACCGAGCGCCCGCCGCGAATCACTTCCCGGGCAATCTCTGGCGCCAGCACATTGACCGGCCAGCCAAGGATCGCGATCGCCATCAATGGATCGCCCCCCATGGCGTAGATATCGCTGATGGCATTGGTGGCTGCAATGCGGCCGAAATCGAAAGGATCATCGACAATCGGCATGAAAAAGTCGGTGGTCGACACCACGCCACGTTCTTCATCGATGGAGTAAACCGCCGCGTCATCACGCGAAGCATTGCCGACCCACAGTTTCGGATCAAGATTCTGCGCCCCGCTGCCGGCCAGAATCACTTCCAGCACCTGGGGGGAAATCTTGCAGCCACAACCAGCGCCATGGCTGTATTGGGTCAGGCGGATCGGCTCGCTCATGGGGGCACCTCTTGGGATCAATGGGGCCGATTCTACCAGAGCGGCCACTGCCCAAGTGGGCGTCGCCTGCCGGAATGCGCCGATGACATGCACCGTCGGACAATCCGAATGAATTTTCCCAGCGCCCAACGATCCCTCTATGTACAACAGGGAGGAACAAAGGCTCTATGAACAACGCAAAACTGTTCGTCATTGAATACACTCTTCATGGCGTCCCCAAGTCGTTCATCATCCGTCTGGACAAAATGAACAACGCGGAGGCCTGGCATTGGGCAAGCTGCGACGCGGGGGTTGGACGCATTCCTCGCTTTGGCCGTGAAAAAGTGCAGAAGACCAGCAAACCGATGGCGGAAAAATTCGGCGTGGAGAACGTCAAGTGGCGCCCGGCCGGCTAGCCGGGCAGCGATCAGGATTGGGGGGGGAAGAAAATGACTTCGACACTCGTCAGCAGCCCTGCACATCTGGACTACGGTCTGGATACGTTGTTCGGCCGCGTCACCCGCAGCACCGAATGCCGGGTCGGCCTGGAACAGGTCGAAGGTGATCCGACGCGCTTTGCAGTGAGAGTCCCGGCGCCCTTGCCGGAAGATCTGGAGCAGGCCAAGACGGTGGTGGTCAGGGTCGATGGACGACGCCTGGCGGGCACCGTGCGCCACAGCGAACGGCAGGACGACGACAGCCTGAAACTGGAAGTGGAGCCCGACTAGGCCCCACGTTCCTGTGCACAAGGGTCAGTGCGCACACTTGCAGCCTTTATGGGCGCACTCTTCGCCGTGCTCGTGGTGCTTGGAACAGGCTTCACAGCAATAATGCTTGCCGTGTCGCACGACAGGATGTTCACCGAGCTTGCAGTTGCACTTCGGACAGTCACAGATGCTTTTTTCATCGGTCATGGTGCTGACTCCTTTGGCAGTGGTCGTCGGCGGGCTGGATGAGCAGCCCGTAGTACCAGTGTAGGAGTTGATCAGGGGGCAGGCCGCCGTGACGGCTCAACCCGTCGCCCGGCTGCTGCTGCGATACATCAATACCAGGGCCAGGCCCAATAGCACCATCGCCAGCACCCGACTTCCCGACAACTCGATCGCCGGATTGCCCAGCCAGCCGAAATTATCGATCAGCATCCCCATCCCCAGTTGCCCGACAATCACCGCCACCGTCGCCACCGCCGTCCCCACCCGCGGCACCGCACCCACCATGACCATCATGTAGACCACACCGAACAGCGCCCCGCCGAGCTGCCACTTCGGCACGTCGAGCAGGCTCACGGCGTGGGCCGGTTCGAAAAATACGATCAGCAACCCGGTCAGCACCGTCCCCACCACAAAGGTGAGCAAACTGCTGCGCAACACGCCGACCGTTTCACCCAGGCGCCCGTTGATCGCCGCCTGCACGCTCAGGATCGCACCGGCCGCCACGACCAGCGCCAACAAAATAATCAGACTCATCATCAACCCCGTGCAATCAGGACTAGTGCCGCGACAATCAGCAGCAAAGCCAGCCAGCGCTCAGCGTTGACTTTCTTGCGGGTGGTGCCGAACCAGCCGAAATGGTCGATCAGCACACTTTTACCGACCTGCCCGGACAGGATCGCGATCATCGTCATCGCAATGCCGATGTGCGGTGTGGCCAGCGTCAGCACCACGACATAGATCGGCCCGAGAAACCCGCCGATCAATTGCCAGCGCGGTAATTGGCTCAGCGCCGGGCCCTGTTGCGGGCCGCTGAGCAGCAGCAGGAAAAACAGAATCGCCGAGCCGACGCCAAAAATGCTCAAGGTCGCCCACAAATGACCGACCTGAACGCCCAATGGCCCCAGCAATCCGGCCTCCACGGACAGGCCCATGCCCGCCAGGATCACCAGGGGCAGCAGCAACAGGCGCAGCCCTGGCCGAGCGGTCGGCGTTGCTGCGGCAGCGACGTTGTCGAGAGAAGAAGACTGCACGGTAAAACTCCGTTCAAGGAAACATGGCGCGCATTATCGATTGTCACTGCTGTGCGATAAATGGGAGAATCTGGACAACACTTTTGCGTAACGCGCACAGCAGGACTCACGATGCACGGCCTCAACGAACTGGGTTTCAAGGCACTCCGGCTATTTGTCGCGGTGCTCGACAACGGCAGCTTTTCCGAAGTCGCCCGCCGCGAGGGCGTGGCGCCCTCTTCGATTTCCCGCCAGATCCAGTTGATGGAACAGGCCTTGAACCAGCAATTGCTTTACCGCCACACGCGCGCGGTCACGCCGACCGAGGCCGGACGGCTGCTGGGGGAACACGCGCGATTGGTACTGGTGCAACTGGAGGAAGCCGAACAGGCACTGCAGGAACAGCAAAGCGAGCCAAGCGGACTGGTGCGGATCAACGCGCCGGTGGTGTTCGGCCAGCGGCATCTGACCCCGTGGCTGGGGCAGTTGTGCGCGCGTTATCCGAAACTGCAACTGGATATCCAGCAGACCGACAGCTACGTCGCCCCCTTGCAGGAAGGCGCCGACCTGCTGTTTCGCATCGGCCCCCTGCACGACTCCAGCATGCAGGGGCGAATACTCGCTCCCCAGCGCTTTCAGGTCGCGGCGAGCCCGGCGTACCTGCAACGCCACGGCACGCCACGCCACCCTGACGATCTCGCCACCCATCAATGCCTGGCCTACAAAGGGGTGGCAGGCCTGCAACGCTGGTTTTTCCGCAAAGGGCAACTGCCATGGACCCCCTATGCGGTGAAAGGGCCGATCACCGGCAACCACGCCGACACCCTGACCCAGGCCGCCGTGCAGGGCCTGGGGCTGGTGATGTTTCCATCATGGTTGATCGGCGAGGCGGTGCGCAACGGCACGCTGGTGCCGGTTCTGGGGGACTACCAGGTCTCCAACAGCCTTGAGCCGCAGCAGATCGCCGTGCTCTGGCCCTGCAGCCGCCGCCTGTCGGTGAAAGTCAGGACAGTGATCGACTTCTTCGTCGAATGCTTTGGCGAAGTCCCCTATTGGGACCTGTAGGAGCCGGTTTGCTGGCGAGGCGATGGTGGCCGTGATGCCGCCATCGCTGGCAAGCCAGCTCCT
>NZ_JASCAE010000110.1:0-9585 GCF_029967975.1 Pseudomonas sp. V98_8 | reverse complement strand
CGGCGATGGCGATCTCAATGACGCCATCGCCGGCAAACCTGGCTCCTACAGGAGCGTGTATTGAATCAGCCCGGTGGCCAGTGCATCTGACGCTGTCCAAGTACGTGCATATGAATGTGGTAGACAGTCTGCCCACCTTCTTCATTGCAGTTCATGACAACGCGGAAACCTTTTTCGCAACCCAGTTCCAGGGCCAGGCGCTGGGCGGTGAACAGGATATGTCCAGCCAGGGCCTTGTCGTCCTCGGTCAGGTCGTTCAGGGTACGTACCGGCTTCTTCGGGACCACCAGGAAGTGCACCGGTGCCTGCGGGGCGATATCGTGGAAGGCCAGTACCTGGTCGTCCTCGTAAATGATCTTCGCCGGGATTTCCCGGTTGATGATCTTGGTGAACAGAGTATCCACAGCTGTTTTCTCCGTTGTTTGGGCTGGCCCGAGTGTACCCATGCCGGTTGTACCCGCCCAGTGTTTTACCTTCAGCGCGGGCAGTGAGCCTTGATGACCATGCCGGTGATCGTCCTGATCAGCCAGCGCGAGCCGAACCGGGGCAGGGTGGCGAACCAGCGGTTGCGTCGCCCCGGAATAATGATTGCGCGATTTTTCTCCAGGGCTCGCACGGTATAGAGCGCGACTTCCTCCGGACTCATCAGCATTTTACTGTTGGACAGTTTGTCGTCGTTCAGTTGCGCGTTGCGGAAAAACGCCGTGCGAGTCGGGCCGGGGCAGAGCACCGAGACCTTGACCGCGCATTTTTTCAGCTCGACGCGCAGGGCTTCGGAAAAGTGCAGTACATAGGCCTTGCTCGCGTAGTAAGTGCTCATCCACGGCCCGGGCTGGAACGCCGCGACCGAAGCGACGTTCAGAATTTGACCGCCACCCTGTAACGCCATGCTGTTACCGATGGCATGGCACAGGCGAGTGAGTGCCAGGATGTTCACTTCAATCAAATCCTGTTCGGTCATCCAGTCTTGAGCCAGGAACGGGCCGCAAGTGCCAATGCCGGCGCAGTTGACCAGCAGGTCGATTTGCCGGTCACCTTCCTCCAGTTCCAGCAGGAAGCCCGACAGGCGCAGTGGCTCGCCCAGATCGCAGGCACGGAATAACACTTCCACGCCAAAACGTTGGGTCAGTTCAATCGCAATGCTTTCCAGCTGATCACGCTGTCGAGCCACCAGAATCAGGCTGCGGCCGCGCCGGGCCAGCGCTTCAGCCATCGCCAGGCCGATGCCGCTGGAAGCGCCGGTGATCAGAGCGTAACGGGTCATGCCATTCTCCATCGCAACAGCTCCGCGCCGCGACGCAGGTGTCACGGGCGGGGAGCGCTGTTCATTCTTTCGCAGAGTCTACAGGGGGCGGGGCTTCTTCGGCTGCCTCGGCTGGCGAATTTGCTTGCGGTTCGACTTCGACATCGATTTCCTCAGTGGTCATCGAGCCGCTTTGGTAGCTGCTTTCGAGGGTGTCTTCATACTCTTGCTGGATTGCCGAGATTCCACCCACCATTGCACCGACGGTAAATAAACCGATAAACACAATCCACAATGCACACAAAACCTTGACCGCCGTGCTGTTGGGCGGGGGAGGCGGGCCATAGCGGTTGGCGCCGACGTTGCCTGGCATGACCATGATCACCAGCGGGAAGAAACTGCCTACGAACGGAACCAGGTTCAGGAGCCAGAGCCAGCCCGACCAGCCTATATCGTGTAAACGCTGAATGGTGAACAGAACACTGATCACCACGAACGCCAAGAACAGGAAGAAGGCGAAGATGCCGCCGATGATCAGTCCGGTGGTGGAGTTGCCACTGACCAGACCCAGGCCGATGAGCGCAAACACGCCGACAACGGGAAGGGTCACCAGGCTCAGCACCATCGTCCACGCCAGAAAACGCAGGCGCCCGATGCGACCTTCGACGCTGAAGGGTTTGAGTACGGCAAACTCCGGCAGTCTTTCTCCCAGGCTGGCCTGTGGTGGCGAATACGGGGACTGCGGCACAGGATCGTGAACATCGGCCAGGTCTGGCTCGATCGCAGGTTGCGCCTCGATCCGGGCATCGACACCCGTGTTCCTCAAGGCTTGAAGATAGGCCTGGGCATCAGCTTGTGACAGGTCAGTCTTTAATGCTATCGGTCGACCATTGAACAGGCGCTCGATGGCGCTGACGTCGCTCTTGAACAGCGCAGCGAGATTGAGTTTAGCCGTGTTGATATCAACCCCCGGCAACAAAGTGCCGTCAAACACGATCTTGTAATGGTTTTCGCTCATTGCCCAGGCGTCCTTGTCGCAAGTCATCGATACGAATGGCCAGCCGCTGCTTGAGTGGTTGCTCAGCGCGGCCAGTGTTGGCGCAGTTGCTCTGCTTGCTCCTGTGCCTTGCGGTATTCGGCGTCGAGACGTGCGATCAGTTGTTCGACGCTTGGCAAGTCGTCGATTTCACCGACGCCCTGGCCCGCGGACCACACAGTTTTCCAGGCTTTGGCTTCATCGCTGATGGGTTTGAGTTTGGAGCCGAAATTGACTTCTCCCTTGTTTTGCAGCGCTGCCATGTCGAATCCGGCGGCCTCCAGGCTTTGGCGCATGAAGCTTGCCGGTACCCCCGACACTGCTGGAGTATGGATGATATCTGCGGCTCTGGACGTCAGCAGCATCTCTTTATAGGCGTCAGGCGCGTGACTCTCAGTGGTGCCGATAAATCGTGTACCGAAGTAGGCCAGGTCCGCACCGAGCAATTGTGCTGCGAGAATTTCGTGGCCGTGGTTCAGGCACCCGGCCAGCAGTAGCGTCTTGTCGAAAAACTGGCGGATCTCGGCGACCAGCGAGAACGGGCTCCAGGTGCCAGCGTGTCCGCCGGCACCCGCCGCGACGGCAATCAGCCCGTCCACACCCGCCTCGGCGGCTTTCTCGGCATGGCGACGGGTCGTCACATCATGGAAAACCAGGCCGCCATAGCTGTGGACCGCATCGACTACTTCCTTAACGGCGCCCAGGCTGGTGATCACGATCGGCACTTCGTGTTCGATGCAGATATCCAGGTCCGCCTGCAAGCGCGGATTGCTGTTGTGCACGATCAGGTTCACCGCGTAGGGCGCAGGGTTTTCCAGAGTCGCCAGCTGCGCCTCGATTTCCTCCAGCCAGGCCTTGAAACCACTGCTCTCGCGTTGATTCAGCGCCGGAAAACTGCCCACTACGCCGTTGCGACAGCAGGCAAGCACCAGTTGCGGGTTGGAAATCAGGAACATCGGCGCGGCCACTACGGGCAAACGCAAGCGTTGTTCAAGCAGAGCGGGCAGCGACATTTGAAGTACCCCGGTGAGTGGTATCTATTGGATTTAGAACGGCCGAACGACGACCAGAATCACGATCGCCAGCAATATCAGAACCGGCACTTCGTTGAACCAGCGATAAAAGACATGACTGCGGGTATTTTCGCCACGGGCAAAGCGCTTTACCTGCGCGCCGCACATATGGTGGTAGCCGATCAGCAACACGACCAGGGTCAGTTTGGCGTGTATCCAGCCGCCCTGGCTGAAGATGCCTGGATTGAGGTAGATGAGCCAGCCACCGAAGATCAGCGTGGCGATCATTGCCGGTCCCATGATGCCCCGGTACAACTTGCGCTCCATGATGCTGAAGCGCTCCTTGCTGACGGTGTCTTCGCTTTGGGCGTGGTAGACGAAAAGGCGCGGCAGGTAGAACAGGCCGGCAAACCAGCACACGACGCTGATGATGTGGAAAGCTTTGAGCCACAGATAAAGCATTTTTGGTTATTCCCAGGTTCACGGTAACCGGATAGTAGAGGCTTGAGGCTCCGCACGTCACCTTGCCGGTTGTCGCAGGACGATACGGGCCCTATTATCGACGGCTTTCCAGTGGGTTCGTTGAGGGCAGGTTTATGGTCAAGGTCGGTATCGTCGGCGGCACGGGTTACACCGGTGTCGAACTGTTGCGTCTGTTGGCGCAACATCCGCAAGCTGAAGTGGTGGTGATCACTTCCCGATCCGAGGCCGGCCTGGCCGTGGCCGACATGTACCCGAACCTGCGAGGCCACTACGACGGCCTGGCGTTCAGTGTTCCGGACATCAAGACCCTGGGCGCTTGCGACGTAGTGTTCTTTGCCACTCCCCACGGTGTCGCGCATGCCCTGGCGGGTGAACTGCTGGCGGCCGGCACCAAGGTCATCGATCTGTCTGCGGACTTCCGTCTGCAAGACGCTGATGAGTGGGCGAAATGGTACGGCCAGCCCCACGGTGCTCCTGAACTGTTGGATGAAGCGGTCTACGGCCTGCCGGAAGTCAATCGCGAGCAGATCAAGAAGGCGCGCCTGATCGCGGTGCCGGGTTGCTACCCGACCGCTACGCAGTTGGGTTTCCTGCCATTGCTCGAAGCGGGCTTGGCCGATGCTTCGCGCCTGATCGCCGACTGCAAGTCCGGCGTCAGCGGTGCGGGTCGTGGTGCTGCTGTGGGTTCGCTGTACTCCGAGACGTCGGAAAGCATGAAGGCTTACGCCGTCAAAGGGCATCGCCACCTGCCGGAAATTCGCCAAGGTTTGCGTCGTGCGGCGGGCAAGGACGTTGGCCTGACCTTCGTGCCGCATCTGACCCCGATGATCCGTGGCATCCACTCCACGCTCTACGCGACCGTCGTGGATCGCTCGGTGGACCTGCAGGCGCTGTTTGAAAAACGTTATGCGAACGAGCCGTTCGTCGATGTCATGCCTGCCGGCAGCCATCCGGAAACCCGCAGCGTACGCGGCGCCAATGTGTGCCGTATTGCCGTGCACCGCCCTCAGGACGGCGATCTGGTGGTCGTGCTGTCGGTGATCGATAACCTGGTCAAAGGCGCGTCGGGTCAGGCCGTGCAGAACATGAACATCCTGTTCGGGCTGGACGAACGTCTGGGCTTGTCCCACGCGGGCATGTTGCCGTAAGGCTATATCGCACACAGCAAAAGGCCCGTTGAACGGGCCTTTTTGCATTTCAGGCCGAGCGAATGGGTTGCTTGATATACCATAACAATAGTTGACCGCTTTTCTAGGAGAAGCGGATAATGCGCGTCATCACGCAATATGACGGCTTAACGCCGGGAGATAGTCAGCATGAGCGTCGAATCCTTCACCCCCACGGCTTTGCAATTCACCCACGGTGCCGCGCACAAGGTGAAGAGCCTGGTCGATGAAGAGGGGAATGATCGCTTGAAGCTGCGCGTATTCGTTACGGGCGGCGGTTGTTCAGGTTTTCAGTACGGCTTCACTTTCGATGAAGAAGTGGCCGATGACGACACCATCGTTGAGCGCGAAGGTGTGAGTCTGGTTGTCGATCCTATGAGCTTCCAGTACCTGGCAGGAGCCGAGGTGGATTATCAGGAAGGTCTGGAAGGCTCGCGTTTCGTCATCAAGAACCCGAACGCTACCACCACCTGTGGCTGTGGCTCTTCGTTCTCGATCTGATCAGCGCGCCTGAATCATCAAAACGCCGCACGGCCTCAGGGCCCTGCGGCGTTTTGCTGTCCGGCATTTAACTATGCGGGATAGATGGCGCCAAGTACGCGCAGCCCACGGGCGCCGGTGACGCTCGGGCGATTGGCCGCGATACCTTCCAGGCAGCAGTGAGCCAGCCAGGCGAAAGCCATGGCTTCGACCCAGTCAGGGTCTACGCCGTGAGTGGCGGTGCTGCTGACGGTCGCATCTGGTAGCAGGCTCGCCAGGCGCTTCATGAGTGCAGCATTGTGTGCGCCACCACCGCAGACCAGCAGCTCCTGCGTATTGGCTTGGGCGCTGCGCAGCGATTCGACGATGGTCAATGCCGTCAGCTCCAGCAGCGTTGCCTGGACGTCCTCGGCTGCGAAGGCTGGCAGCGCTGCCAGATGCCGGGTCAGCCATGGCAGGTTGAAGACTTCGCGGCCGGTACTCTTCGGGCCCTTTGTTACAAAGAAGGGGTCGCTGAGCAATGCCTTCAACAGTACCGGTTCGACTTTGCCGCTGGCAGCCCATTGGCCATCACGGTCAAAGTTGTCTCCGCGCCGCTGCTGAATCCAGGCGTCCAGCAACACGTTGCCCGGGCCGCAGTCGAAACCTGCGACAGGCTTGCCGGGTTCAATCAGGCTGAGGTTGCTGAAACCACCCACGTTGAGCACGGCGCGGTTGCCAGGCTGTTCTTCAAAAAGTGCTTCGTGAAAGGCTGGTACCAGCGGTGCGCCTTGCCCGCCAGCGGCGACGTCGCGGCTGCGGAAATCACTGACCACCGTGATGCCGGTCAGCTCGGTCAGCAGGGCCGGATTACCGATTTGCACCGTGAAGCCGCGTGCGGGTTCATGGCGAATGGTCTGGCCGTGACTGCCAATCGCGCGAATGTCGTCAGGCTTGAGGTGCTGTTGGGCAAGGAGGGCGTTAACACCCTGCGCTGCCAGTTTCACCCAGTTCTGTTGGGCAATGGCGGAGCGGGCGATCTCGTCCGGACCGCTGGCGCACAAGCCAAGCAGCTCGGCGCGCAGTGAGTCGGGCATCGGGATGTAGTGGGTGGCAATCAGTCTGATCGCCGGGGCTTGTTCGATCAGCGCTATGTCCAGGCCATCAAGGCTGGTCCCGGACATTACACCTATATAGAGCGCCATGGCCTAGCGTTTGGCCGAAGCCAGTTGGGTGGCTCTTTCCTGGTCCATGCGGGCCATCAGTGGCTGGCTTTGCGCCAGGAAACGTGCGCGTTCAGCTTTGGAAATCGGGTCGGCCATCGCTACTTTCTGGCCCAGCGGATCGACGTGTACGCCATTGACCTGGAATTCGTAATGCAAATGCGGGCCGGTGGAAAGGCCGGTAGTACCGATGTAGCCGATGACCTGGCCTTGCTTGACTGTTCCTCCGGTCTTGACGCCTTTGGCGAAGCCTTGCATGTGGCCGTACAGCGTGCGGTAGGTATTGCCGTGCTGCAGAATGACCGTGTTGCCGTAACCGCCGCGGCGACCTGCCAGCAGCACTTTACCATCGCCAGCCGCCTTGATTGGCGTACCACGCGGTGCTGCGTAGTCCACACCTTTGTGGGCGCGGATCTTGTTCAGGATCGGGTGTTTGCGGCCCATGGAGAATTTCGAGCTGATGCGGGCGAAATCCACCGGGGTGCGGATGAATGCCTTGCGCATACTGTTGCCATCAGCCGTGTAATAGCTGCTGTTGCCTTGCTTGTCGGTGTAGCGCACGGCGGTGTAGGTCTTGCCGCGGTTGGTGAAGCGTGCGGACAGGATCGGACCGTTGCCGACCGCTTTGCCGTTGACCACTTTCTGTTCATAGATCACGTCGAATTGGTCGCCCTGGCGAATATCCTGGGCAAAGTCGACGTCATAGCCAAACACGCTGGCCATGTCCATGGTCAGGCTATGCGACAGGCCGGCACGCGCAGCTGACTGTGACAGCGAGCTATTGATCACGCCATGCACGTAGGCGGAACGCACGGTGGGCTTGGCGGTCGTGCGGTTGAAGCTGTAACCCTTGTCGTTCTTGGTCAGGGTGATGGTTTCGAGGTCGCTGACTTTGCTATGCAGGCTGGTCAACTGGCCGTCCGGACCCAGTTCGAATTCGAGTTTCTGCCCATGCTTGAGCTGGCTGAACTGCTTGGCCTGTTTGTCGCTGGCCAACAAGTCATGCACTGAAGTGGCTGGAAGGCCGACTTTTGCGAACAGCGTAGAGAGCGTATCGCCTTTGCTGACGATCACTTCCCTGTGACTTGGCGCCTTCTTTTCTTCTGCAACCGGCACAGGTGCTGCAGCAGGCAGAGGCGCTGCCTGAGCCGTTTCCTGAGGCTCCTGAGGGCTGTCCTCGATCTGTGCAAAAGGAGACTCGACCGGCTCATTTGTGGCTTGGACGGCGTGTGCAGCGTCTTGTTCTTGTGTCAGTTGTTCAGCAGGGCTTTCCAGTTCAAGGCTCAGGGTTGTCTTTTTGGCTTCTACATCACTGGAAGGAAATACCAGAAGCGCCAGGCTCAGCAGGGCGGCAATGCCACTGGCTGCGAGCAGATGGGTTTTCGGGTAAAGCGGTGGCGCTTTAGACGATTCTTTGGTCATAAGTAGTGTTTTGACTTTGAAAAAGATGAATTGGAAAAGATGAATGACATGATGAAGATGAAATAACTGTATAAAATATAACCAAATCATCCCTGAAGCAAGTCCGTGGACGCTCTGTCAGCGGATTGGCGTCATTGTGCCGGCCGAACTTTGTATTTGACGCGCGATCTTGTATGGTTGGTCCCCTTTGAATTCGAGCCTTGCGGGTCTGTTATGAAGTCGGTTGAAGAGCAGCTAGCGCTGATTAAACGTGGTGCGGAAGAACTGTTGGTCGAGTCCGAGCTGATCGAAAAGCTCAAGCGTGGCCAACCGCTACGTATCAAGGCCGGCTTCGATCCGACCGCCCCGGATTTGCACCTGGGCCACACCGTGCTTATCAATAAGCTGCGCCAGTTCCAGGAATTGGGTCACCAGGTGATCTTCCTGATTGGCGACTTCACCGGGATGATTGGCGATCCGAGCGGCAAGAGTGCAACACGTCCTCCGCTGACTCGTGAGCAGGTTCTCGAAAATGCCGAGACCTACAAGACCCAGGTGTTCAAGATTCTCGATCCAGCCAGGACTGAAGTGGCGTTCAACTCCACCTGGATGGATCAGATGGGCCCCGCCGACTTCATCCGCCTGACTTCGCAGTACACTGTGGCTCGCATGCTCGAGCGCGATGACTTCGACAAGCGCTACACGACCAATCAGCCGATCGCCATCCATGAGTTCCTTTATCCGCTGGTCCAGGGTTACGACTCGGTCGCCTTGCGCGCGGATGTCGAGCTCGGCGGCACCGATCAGAAGTTCAACCTCTTGATGGGGCGTGAGTTGCAGCGTGGTTACGGCCAGGAAGCCCAGTGCATTCTGACCATGCCCCTGCTTGAAGGTCTGGATGGCGTGAAGAAGATGTCCAAGTCCCTGGGCAACTACGTCGGTATCCAGGAAGCGCCGGGAGTGATGTACAGCAAGCTGGTCTCCATTCCGGATGCGTTGATGTGGCGTTATTTCGAGCTGCTCAGCTTCCGTTCCATGGATGAGATCAATGCCTTCCGTTCCGATGTCGAGGCGGGCGCCAATCCGCGTGATATCAAGATCAAGCTGGCTGAAGAGATCGTTGCCCGCTTCCATGGTGAAGAGGCTGCGGCCAATGCTCATCGTGCGGCAGGTAACCGCATGAAGGATGGCGAGCTGCCGGACGATCTGCCTGAGATCGAATTGACTGCAGCCGAAGATATGCCGATCGCCGCCGTCCTTAATAAGGCGGGCCTGGTGAAGAACTCGGCTGTGGCGCGTGATCTGCTCGGTTCTGGTGGTGTGCGTATCGATGGCGAGGTTGTCGATCGCTCCTTTATATACGTACTGGGAGCTACCCACGTTTGCCAGGCCGGCAAGAAGGCTTTTGCGCGTATTACGCTCAAATCTGAATAAACCTGTAACAAAGGGTTGACGGCGGATCTCAGGGGCCTATAATTCGCCCCACTTCCGGCGCAGTCGAAACGAAAAACTCCTTGGTAAACAATGAGTTACGAAGTTTTCGGCAGCAGGTTGCTTCAGT